>CAYVBB010000028.1:8273-12006 GCA_964448515.1 uncultured bacterium
TATCAGATTCTCAGATATTTACATTAACAGTGAACCCCGTTAATGACCCTCCTGTTATAGAAGATATTGCAAACCAGGCAGTTGATGAGGATGGCTTTTTAGAGGTGTCATTGTTTGCAAGCGATATTGATGATGGAGATGTGTTAACCTTTAGCGCTGATGCTGATGATAATAGCAGTGTGAGTATTTTAGAGAATGTTTTAACGATTACACCAACAGAAAATTACAATGGATTATTAACTATTACAGCTCATGTGTCTGATGGGGAATACTCAGATAGTACAACTTTCAATGTGACAGTAAACCCTGTTAATGATGCCCCTGAGTTAACTCTTATTGAAGACCAGGCTATTGATGAGGGCGGTGTTTTAGATTTAACTTTATCAGCAACAGATATTGATGAAGGAGACGAGCTTACCTATGAGGTAACAGCAGGTGGAAATAGTGAAGTGGTGCTTGTAAATAACCAGGTAACGATTACTCCACCATCAGAAAATTACAATGGAAGTTTTGAAGTAACGGTGCTTGTCTCAGATCAGGGAGGTCTATCAGATTCTCAGATATTTACATTAACAGTGAACCCCGTTAATGACCCTCCTGTACTTGCGTATATCAGTGATGTATTTTTTGATGAAGGTGATTCTGTAACTATTAGTTTATATGCTGATGATATTGATGGAGATAGTTTAACTTTTGATACAATTGAAGGTGGATCTTTAATAGGCACCCTAATTGAAAATAATGAAATCACATTTTATGCACTTAATGATAATCTTGATTTTAATGGAAATGAATTATGGACAATTGCTGTAACAGATGGCGAATTTACAGATTCACAAAGTATTTTAGTAACAGTGAATCCTGTTAACGATGCTCCACAAATTGATACTTCTATCTTTATAGATGCTTATGAAGATTTATTATTTGAACAATCTTTAGTTATTAGTGATATTGATAATTCTCAAGATGATTTATCTCTTTCTTTAATTGAGTCTCCATCTTGGCTTAGTTTAAATGGTTTAGTTTTATCTGGTACACCAACACAGCTTAATATTGGTGATACAGAAATAACATTAAGTGTTAGTGATGGTTTAGCGAGTAGTTCTAGTGTATTTAGTATAACTGTTATTGGGGTTGATGATCCTCCAACTTTAAGTGATTTAGATAATTTGATAACAAATGAAGACCAACCTTTAGAAATTACTTTAGTTGCAAATGATGAAGAAACAGACTCTGAATTAGTATTTTCTGTGGAGCAGCCTTCAAATGGTATTCTTGCTTCATCAACAAGAGCTTTAGGATTTTTTACGTATACTCCAAATGAAAATTATTTTGGTAATGATTCATTTGACTTCTCTGTAACAGATGGAAATACAACAACTTCGGGTACTGCAAGTATTGAAATTGTTCCTATCAATGATGCTCCTTATTTTTCAGAGATAATTTTGGATAATCCTATTGAGGATAATACGGAATATTCATTCGATTTGTCTACTTATATTAATGATATAGATAATGATATCTCTGATTTACAAATAACTTCAATTTTATTACCTGATTGGTTGACAATTGAAAATAATATTTTACAATTATCAGATGGACAATTTGTAGATGAAGAGTTGGCAGAAAATTTAGATATTGATATTTCTATTGCAGTATCTGATAATGAATTATCTACAATAAAGAATTTAATTTTAACTGTTGAGGCAGTTAATGATAGTCCGAATTTTTCATCTGCAAGCTTTACAATGTTTGAAGATGGACAAGTAATTGATATTTTTACAAGTACAATTGATACATTAAGTTTAACTGTAGAATTAGAAACACTGGGTGTTGATCCTGATGATACAGATTTAATTTATTCAATCCCTGAAAATAGTCAACCGCAAAATGGTTCTTTAGATGATTCAAATATATCCAATTCTATTATTGAGTATACTCCTAATCAGGATTACAATGGAGATGATTTATTCGAATATCAGGTTTGTGATGACGAAGGATTGTGTCAGACAAAAGAGATTACTGTGTACATTGAACCTGTTAATGATGCTCCAACTTCAGACTCTTTTGTGATTGATGTTAGCTCATTATCAGGCCAATCGTTTGATTTATCAGATTATGTTAATGATATTGATAATACCTTAGTAGGTGGAATTATTGATTTTGATGATGATCATAATTTAGCTTTTCTGCCTGCTCCAGATGTTATTGATCCGCTAACATTAATTGTAGGACTAACATTTTATGGTGGTTATGTTCAAGCTCAGACTACTGGTGTAGGCTATGAGTTTCAATATGTATATGATTTGCAAGTAGGTGATGAGCCTCCTTGTGAAGATAAACTTTTATATAAAGTAACTGATGGTCTCTTAGAATCAGAACCTGCTTTAATAACATTTTCAATTTCAGAATGCACAAGGCCTGATGGAGGAAGGCCAGGTCCTCCAATGGGAGGTGTTAATCAAAGCGTAGACTTGGTTGAAGATACTGAAGTAGAGGTTGCTATGATATCCTTTAATGGTGATCCTTTATTTACAGAAGCAAATTTCCCAACATCTTCATTTGATTATCTAGGAGCTACTTATGATACTTATGAAAATTTTTGTTTAACAAATGATTGTCTTAGAATAGTTGAGCCAACTATCGAAAATGGAGGAATCGATGGTGAAGGTAATTTAACATTACCTTATGGACCTTTATCTGGCGAAGTTGATTTAAGTGGTCTAGATATTAATGTTGATCCTAGTAACCCATCTTATGTCATTATGAGTGGAGGGTATACTCCAAATAGTAATTTTGGAGATGATATTGGTATCTTTGAATATATAAGAGATGAATGTTTTGGTGGTGCTGATTCGTTTGTTTATCAGATTTTTAATCCGAATAATGTAGATGATGCAAATGGAGGTTGGTCAGATGAGGCAACAATGGAATTTTGTGTTCATGGTACAAATGACCAGCCAACTTTAGTATTACCTTATGATAATGGAAATATAGAGAGTATTACAACGCATACTTTTAATGAAGATGAAGAATTAACAATTTTAATTGATTTTAGACCAGATGAATTAGAAGGAGGGGGATATCAATTTAATTATGATCAGATTACAGTTATTGATCCAGATTTACTGTTTAATGGAATTGATATAAATGCTGTCTCATCAGATAATAGAATAAGTAATTCGTATACTTATGATAATGATAATAATCCAAACAGGATAACAATAACTCCTGAGAGTGATTTAAATGGTAATTATCAAATTACTTTATATGCTGTTGAAAATTATGATAATTGTCAAATAGAATTAGCAGATGGTGGCTATCAAAATTGTACTGATTATAATCCTGATTTTGAATTCCCTTCTCCTCCACTAGAAGATATAGGTACCTTTAATATTAGTATTACTCCTGTAAATGATGCACCAGTAGTTGCAATTATTCCTAGTCAAACTTTTTTAGAAGGAGAAACATTAAGTATTGAATTAAGCTCTTCAGATGTAGATGGGGATACAAATATTACTTATTCAGCTTCATCCTCTGATTCTGATAATGTGCTATTATCAATAGATGGTTCAACTTTAACAATTTCTACTACTCAAAATTATGAAGGTTCAAGCACTATCTCAGTAATTTCTAATGATGGTCAAATTGATTCTGAGGCTGTCTCTTTTGCTTTAACTGTAGAAAATATTAATGATGCTCCAACATTAGATTCTATATCAACTCCTGATTC
>CAYVBB010000029.1:0-11807 GCA_964448515.1 uncultured bacterium
AGGCGCAAAATTCATGATTAAAAAATCTTGTATTGTATTATTTTTTCTATCACTTTTATATCCTTTGAATAAATCAAGGATTAGTACAACATTTGATTCTCCTGGAGAGTATAGTGTCCCTATCCATACTATTGATGGAACATTACTTTCGAAAAATACATTTAAAACTGATTTTTCTATTGATGTTGCATATGAACATTTAATTGTTGATGGAAATGACTTTTTGTTATGCGTTGGAGCTGAATTTATGGTAGGCAGAAAATCAAGCTCTAATATATCATTACATTCAGCGTATTTAATGCCTATGCTAAAATTATCAGATAAATTACGCGGTTTTTTAAAATTTGGAGGAGCATTTTTAAATACATCACAATTAAATTTCTTTGTAGATAAAGGATTAATGTTCTCAGCAGGTCTAGAATATACAATTTCAGATAATATCTCCATTGCATTTTCTGGAACAGGATATGATTTGTTTAATGAGACGTATAATTCTCCTGATGTTTCATCAATTCCTTTTACACAGTTAGGGATAGGGTCAAATGTCTCAATTCCTGCAGTAGATATTGATTTGAAGTATACAAAATTTGGGTTATCAGTTATTTATGGGTTTTAATTATATAAAGGATTAAAAATGAATAAACTAAAATTACATTGGCAAATTATTATATGTATGATACTTGGTACTATGATTGGCATTTACTTTAATAAAAATGGTTTTAATGGGGGAGCAGTATATAATTTTTTAATCCTCTTAGGTGATGTTTTTATTCGATTGCTTAAAATGGTTATTGTGCCTTTAATATTCACCTCAATTATTATGGGAGTTTCATCAATTAATAATAAAGCTAAAATTGGAAGACTTGGTGTTAAAACATTGCTTTATTATGTCTGCACTAGTTTAGTAGCTATTTTAATTGGCTTATCTTTAGCTAATATTATTCAGCCGGGCATAGGAGCGTCAACGATTAATGAAGTTGCTGCTTTTGATACAAATAAATTAAGCACTACAACCTCTGTTATTGATATTTTAAAAAGAATGATTCCTTTAAATCCTATATCTGCGCTAGCCTCAGGAGATGTTCTTGGTATAATATTTTTTGCTATATTTTTTGGAGTTATGCTTAGTTTTGTTGATTCTAAACATAGTCAAACCGTAAGAGGAATTGTTGAATCTCTATATCAGGTTATTATGAAAATGACTCAGGTTGTAATTAAGTGCGCCCCACTTGGAGTGCTTGGTTTGATGGTTAAGACTGTTTCACATACAGGCCTGTCAATTTTTAAAGAGCTTAGTATGTATGCTATGACTATTGCCATTGGATTATCAATTCACCTATTTATTGTTCTTCCTCTTATTTTAATTATTTTTGTAAAAGTGAATCCTATAAAGCATTTTAGAGCTATAGCCTCAGCAATGGTTACTGCATTTTCAACAAGTTCATCAAATGCAACATTGCCTGTTACAATGAAATGTGTTAATGAAAATGTAAAAGCCTCAAATGAAGTTACTAGTTTTGTAATTCCTATGGGAGCAACAATTAATATGGATGGTACTGCTTTATATGAATGTGCAGGAGTATTATTTATTGCTCAGGCACTTGGTATTCCCTTAGATGCTAGTCAACAATTTATTGTAGTTATAACAGCTTTATTGGCCTCAATTGGAGCAGCAGGGATCCCAAGTGCTGGACTTGTTATGTTGTTTATTGTTACAGATGCAGTAGGTTTACAAAGTGATGCTGTTGCAATATGGGTAGGATCAATGTTAGCTATTGATAGACCTTTAGATATGTTTAGAACAATGGTTAATATTTCAAGTGATAGTGTCGGAGCTGCAGTAATTGCCAAATCTGAAGGTGAAAAACTATACTAAAGATAGTTTTTTATCAATTTTAATATCTAAAGAAGAAGAAGTTTCAACCTCTATTATTTTTACGCCTTTAAATTTGGATATTTTAGATATTTCTTCTTTTAATTTTTTTGTAGTTAATTTAAAATATCTAAGATTAAAAAGATTTGCTACATTATTTATCTTTATATTTTGAGGAGTAATCCAGTATTCATCAAATTTTTCAATATTTTTATTAGCATAGTCTAGTGACGAAAATATTTGACCACCATTATTATTAATAACAATAATAGTTAAATTCGTTTTAATAGATTTTAAAACATGGAATCCATTTATATCGTGAAAAAAACTAATATCTCCAATTACTAAAAAATTATTAGATTTATTATTAACAAAAGAAATTCCAAGTGCAGTTGATATAACACCATCTATTCCACTGGCACCTCTATTTGAAAAGATTTTAATTTCACTTCTTAATTTTCCAGTAAATTTGTTAAATGAACGTATAGGAGAAGAGTTTCCAATGAATAAGTGTTCTTTTTTTATTAATTTGTTTAAAAGTGATGTTATTACAGAAATCTCATTATTATTTGTTTTAGATAGTGCATCATATTTTTTTATAATAATTTTCTCATTATTTTTTATTTCATTAATCCACTTATCATTTAAACTTCCATATGATATGTTTTTAAATAAAATATTCTGAGGGAATGTTCTGATTATATGAGTAGCATTATCGTTAAAGTGTAAATATGGGTGGATTAAGTAAGTATTTTTTTTATTTTTTGTTAATAGTTTATTTAGTGATTTTGATATTGGTTTTGTCCCAAATCTTATGATTAAATCTGGATTTTTAATGTTATTACAATAGTAATCATAAAAGACTTTAATATTTTTATGCTTATAGTGTCTTAAATTAGAATTAATATCTGCAAAAACTGGAAAGTCTAAATTCTTAATCAATTTGTAGACATGTTTTGATTCAGAATAGTTTAATTCTCCACATACAATCAAAGGTCTTTTAAATTTTGGAAGTTTGAAATTTATATTTTTCTTAAGCAATATATTTTCATTAATATTAATATTTATTAATTTTTTATTGTTATCATATAGTGGATCATCAAATCTAATATTAAGATGAACCGGCCCAGGAATATTATTATGATTTCCTATAGACAGATCAATTATGTTATCTATTTTTTTTAATATTGATATTTTATTTGATTCTTTTATATCAAGCATACCTCTTATATAGTTACTATAAATATTTGTTTGGTCAATTGTTTGGTTCTCGCCAGTATTTAATAGTCTTTTAGGTCTATCAGCTGTAATTATTATTAATGGAGTCATTGAATAATAAGCTTCAATGATGGCTGGAAGTAAATTAGCCGTCGCTGTTCCAGATGTTGTTAGTATAATAGTAGGAGAGTTATTTTTTTTTGATATTCCAAGTCCAAAAAATGCACTTGATCTTTCATCAATGTGGCTAATGCATTTTATTGATTTTTGTTTTATTAAAGCATATGTTAGAGGAGTATTTCTAGATCCAGGAGATATACAAGCATATTTAATATTTTTTTTTGCAAGTAGATTAACAATACTTTTAGGCCATGATATATTAGATGTATTTGTATTCATTACACTTTATTACATTTTACTAATTTATTTTAATTTTAAAATTATATAAATTTATAACATGCTAAAATTAATACTTAATATAATTTTTATTACTGGATTATCTTTTTGTCAAATTCAATATGGTGGCATCCCTAAATATTTTGATTCTAGAATTGATAATTTAATTTCTATATCTAGTGAAGAAAATCAAATCATAGATAGAAATTTTGATCCAATGGTATTTGTATATGGAACAGAATATGATATGAATGTAGACGTTCTCCAGTCATCATTAATTAATACTGATAATAGTGAAGTTACTTATTTATTAGGGATTGAATCTAGAGGTGCTTATGGAATAGGTCTTAATTTTGATAAATTCTTTTTGACTGAAGGAGCAGAGCTTTTTATATATGATTTTGAAAAAACCTTTTTCATAGGATCTTTTACAAATTCAAACAATAAAGATAATAAAGTATTTTCAACATCAATTGTTAAAAGTGATCATATTATATTAGAGCTAACAGTTCCATATGATGAGATTGAAGACATTAGATTGCATATTGATTCAATTATCCATGATAGTACAGATATTTTAAGTTATTATGAAGATTTATCCTCTGATTCAAGAGAAGATTGTAATGTAAATGTTATTTGTTCTGAAGGGGATGATTGGAGAGATCAGATTAATGGTGCTGTTAGAGTATCTATGGGTGCAGGATTGTGTTCTGCTTCAATTATTAATAATACAGCAAATGATAGAACTCCTTATGTTTTATTTGCTGATCACTGTGTAAGTGGTAGTCCAAATAATTATGTTATTTATTTTAATTATCAAAGTACAAGTTGTAATGGAAGCTCAGGTTCTTTAAATCAAAGTATTAGTGGAACAAATTTATTATATCAAGAAGATATTAATTCAGGAGCAGATATTGCTCTTCTTAGATTAACTTCTGATATTCCTGATTCTTATAATCCTTATTATGTGGGTTGGTCAGTTGTTAATAGTGCTCCAGAAGAAGCAGTTGGGATTCACCATCCTGGTGGTGATATAAAGAAAATTTCATTTACAGATGATAATGTATCTGCTGGTGGATCTGGAGGAAATTATTGGGAATTTCAATATGATTTAGGTAGAGTTATTCCAGGGTCTTCTGGCTCACCTTTTTTTGATGAAAATAAAAGGCAGGTAGGTGTTGCTAGTTATATTTATACCAATTATTGTGATCCTTCTCCAGATTGTTATTGTGATCAGCAATATAATCATGGATATGGAAGAATAGATAGAGCTTGGTCTGGGTTAAACAGTTATTTAGATCCATTAAATCTAGGGATATCATCTATTGATGGTATTAGCAACTCTGGTATTAATATTGTACATGATTCTTATGAAGATATCCCTTTTGATAGTCAAAATTCATTATCATTTTTAGTAAATGTTACTTCATATTCAGGTATAGTAGATGGAGTTGAATTACATTATAACTTAGGTGATGGATGGTTAGTGCAATCTATGTCGCAGCAAGGATTAGGGAGTATTTTTGAAACATCAGTTGGAGGATTATATAATGGGATGCTAATTGAATATTATATATTAGCTGTAAATTCAGATGGAATTATACAGACCTATCCAAATAATGCTCCTAGTAATGCAATATTATTTATTTTAGGTGACTTGCCAGATTTATATGTAAATGATTTTGAAATAGATGCAAATGATTGGATTGTGGGAGATTCTTTTGATTCTGCAACTTCAGGAATTTGGAATTTAGATATCCCCCAATCTTCTTTTAATGATCAGGGATTACAGGTTCAACCTGGATTAGATCACACTGAATTTGGAGAATTATGTTTTTTTACTGGGAATGGATATGAGCTGAATCCTGATACTGGTCAAAATGATGCAAGCTATGATGATGTAGATGGAGGGAATACAACATTATATAGTCCCTCTTTTAATTTAAATTCTATTGATAAAGCTATTCTAACTTATTGGAGATGGTACACTAATGATATAGGTGATAATGGAAATAATGATAAATGGATAGTTAGCATATCAAATAATGGAGGCTCTACATGGCAAGATTTAGAAAATACTTCAATATCAAATGCTAGTTGGGTTAAACAAAGATTTGTAATAAATGATTATGTAGACCTTTCATCAGATATTATTTTTAAGTTTGTAGCAGAAGATATTTTTAATACAGGAGATGCCGGTTCTGGAGGATCGCTAGTTGAAGCAGCTCTTGATGATTTTATAATTGAATATATTTCTTCAGGTTCAGATATTGTTGGTGATATTAATAATGATGAATCTGTAGATGTGCTTGATATTGTTGTCCTTGTAAATATGGTTCTAGGATTTGAACCTCCTAATTTTCAAATAGCTGATATAAATTCTGATGGTTCTGTTAATGTTCAGGATATTATTTTAGTTGTTAATATTATTTTAAATTAACTTTTAAAATAATCTAAAATATGCTTTGATTTTATTTGTGTTTCTTTCCATTCTTTTTCTGCATTTGATTTAGAAACAATTCCACTACCTGTAAATATGAATAATTCCCTTTGGTTTAAAAGACAGGACCTGATTGGAACAAAAAAATCACCATTCCCTTTAGTATCAAAAGTTCCTATGCATCCTCCATACCATCCTCTATCTGTTTTTTCAATATCATTGATAATTTGTAATGCTTTTTTAGATTTATATCCTAATAATGCAGGAGTAGGATATAATTTTTTTATTAAATCAATAATATGAGTTTTATTTTTTAGTTCTCCTGTAATAGATGTGATTAAATGATGTATATATTTTAGATTTAATGTTTCTGGTTTTTTTGGTATGTATATTTTTTTACATATTGGACTCATAATATCTTTAATATGCTTTACTACATAGTTATGCTCATCAATTTCTTTTGTTTCCTTTAAATCATTTATTTTTTTTGAGCTTCCAGCAAGAGCATCAATTGATAGCGTAGTATTATTACTAAGTTTTATGAGTTTTTCAGGAGATGATCCTATGAATGATTTGTCTTTATTAAAATTAATAAAAAAATTAAAACAATTGGAGTGTTTTTTATTTAAGTATTCAACCAAGTGCCCCTTATCTAGTTCTTTTTTTAAAGAATATTTGCTTAGTCTAGAAATAACAACTTTTGATAAATCTTTATTATCTATTTTTTTAATAACATCTTGAATATTTAATAGATAATCACTTTTATTTGGTCTTTGATATTTAAGATTAATTTGAGTATTTTCTTTTTTGAATGATTTAATATTTTTTATTGAATGTAATTCTTTATTGAAATCATTTAGAATATAACTTTTGCGTGTTTTTTGAGTGACTATTTTAAAATATGTTAATATAGTTTTTCCTGATATTTGTTTGATTAATATTTTAGGAATTAGAAACCTTCCTTTTGGTATTTTAGCCCAAGGATAATGATTTTTATTATCTAAATCAAAAGAAAGTCCACCAAAAAAATTTAAAACTTTATCATTGTTTGTTAATATTGAATAATCATTATTTTTTAAAATTTTTATATCATTATTTATATTGATGTTAATCGATATAGTCTTACCGTATCCAAAATATATTTCTCCTGATGGATATTTCATATAAAAAGTATTTTTTTTATTGGCTTTGTATTGAGAAATTGTATTGATTTTACTATTAATAATCTCCTCATATTTTATAATAGAGGTTTTCTTAGAGATTTGTTTCTCTAGATATATTTTATCTAAAAATGATTTAAACTTAAAATTTTGCATTTTTTAATCTTATTTAATACATAAATCTATTTAAAATAGTTTATCTATAGAACGTATATTTTATAGTCTTTTAACATCAAAAAATAATATTATGTCAAAATTTATTCATCAAGGAGAAGATAAAAAAACATATATAAAGAATATGTTTAATGATATTTCTAGTCGATATGATTTATTTAATACTATCTCTAGTTTTGGTGTAGATAGGTATTGGAGATATAGTCTTGTTAGAAAATTTAATTTAAATGAGTCAGATTACCTTCTGGATATAGCAACAGGTACCGGAGATGTTGTTTTTAGTATGTATAAAAGATTTAAAAATAGATTAGTTGGACTTGACATTGCAGATAAAATGATTAGTATTGCTAAATCAAAACAATTTAAGAAAGGTCTTAAGGATTGTGATATTTCATTTATTCAGGGAGATGGTGAGGATTTAGGTTTTTCTGATAATAGTTTTAATGGTTTGACAATTTCTTTTGGGTTTAGAAATTTAGGTAATTATGATAAGGGTTTATCTGAGTTTTATAGAGTCTTAAAACCTGGAGGTAGAATAGCAATCTTAGAATTTTCAAAACCAAAAGTTAAATGGTTCATTCCTTTTTTTAGATTTTATTTTAATAGAGTTGTTCCTTTATTGGGTTCTATGCTATCTAGAAAAGATGCATTTTTATATTTACCTGAATCTGTTGACTATTTTTTAAGTAGGGATGATCTTTCAAAAAAAATGGAATCTATTGGGTTTGAGAAAGTTACTTATTCAGATTATACTTTTGGTATAGCTACAATTTATACAGGCATTAAATCATGACACAGCAAAGGCTCGCTCAGTTGTCTATGGTTCTTATAACCATGATATGGGGAATTACTTTTGTTATGGTAAAAGAAGCCTTGAATGATGCTCCTCCTTATATGTTTGCTTCTTTGAGATTTGGGTTGGCTTTTTTTATTGGTCTTATATATTTAAATAGAAATATTAAAAATATAAATCATTTAGAAATGGTAGGAGGACTTATTTGTGGTTTGTGTCTATTTGCAGGATATGCTTTCCAAAATTATGGTTTAATGCAAACAACACCTAGCAAATCAGCATTTATTACGAGTGTTAGTGTTATTTTAGTACCTATTATTTTATCGATTTTTAAAATTAAAAAAGTTGATTTTAAAATATGGATATCTGTTTCTTTGGCTACGATAGGTTTATACATATTATTGAATCCTTCAGGAGGAGAAGTTAACATTGGAGATATTTTAACATTTGGTTGTGCTCTATCTTTTGCTATTCATGTTATTGCACAGGATTATTATCTTACTAAAGGATCAAGTATATCTCGTTTATTTTTATCTCAAGTTATGTTTGTTTCACTCTTTTCTTCAATCAGTGTTTTTATATTTGAAAGTCCTGAAATAATAATTTCTCAAAGACTTATTATTGCAATTTTAGTAACTGGTTTTTTGGCAACTTTTATTGCAATTATGCTTATGGTCTGGGCGCAAACTATTTTAAGCGCAAATCAAACAGCCCTTCTTTTAAGTTTAGAACCAGTATTTGCTGCTCTTTTTTCAGTTACTTTTGCTGGAGAAATTCTAGGTATATATGGTTGGGTTGGTGGAATGATAGTTATTTTAGGTATAGTTAGTTCTGAATTTTCATTTTCCAAAAAATAGTTTGATATAATAATAAAATTCACTTAAAATACTTACGATAAACTTACGGGCAATTAAGTGAATAAAAGTAAAATATATAAAGCTTCAGAGCAGTCTAAATTATCAATTAATTTGTATTCATCTCCTATTGAAGCGGGATTTCCATCTCCAGCTGATGATCATTTAGATATATCATTAGATTTAAATAAATATTTAATTAAACATCCTGCCTCTACATTCTATATTTATGTAAAAGGAGATTCTATGATTGATGATGGAATATATAGCGGAGATATTATGATCGTAGATAAATCTTTAAATCCAAAATCAAATGATATTATTATTGCAGTTATTAATGGAGATTTTACAGTTAAGAAATTATATAAAAAGAATAATAAGCTTTTTTTAATTCCTGCTAATAAAAAATATAGATTGATTTCTATAACAGATGAAATGGATTTTGAAATATGGGGTGTTGTTACCCATACTATTCATCATTGTAGATAAGTATGTATGGTCTTGTAGATTGTAATAATTTTTATGCTTCATGTGAACGAATTTTTAATCCTAGATTAAATAAAAAACCAATTATTGTTTTATCTAATAACGATGGGTGTGTTATTGCAAGATCTAATGAGTCAAAAAAAATAGGCATTAAAATGGGTGTGCCTGCATTTAAAATTTCTTCATTAATTAAAAAATATAATATTGAAATTTTTTCAACTAATTTTGCTTTGTATGGAGATATATCACAAAGAGTTATGACTATTATTTCAGATATTATTCCTCATATTGAAATTTATTCTATTGATGAAGCTTTCTTAGATCTTAGTGAATTTAAAAATGATGATTTATTAGAGGTTGGAAAACATATTAGGCAAAAAGTATTACAATGTACGGGTATTCCAGTATCTATTGGTATAGCTAAAACTAAGACTTTATCTAAAGTTGCAAATTATCTAGCTAAAAATAATAGCATAGATGGTATCTTTTCGATTTCAGATAATAATTATGATTATTTATTAGAAGATATCCCCATTGAAAAAATATGGGGAGTAGGATTTAAGACTAAAATTTTTTTAAATAGATATGGCATTAAATCAGCAAAACAATTAAAAAATTGTGATTTGAAGTGGATTCGTTCAAATTTATCCATCGTTGGAGAAAGAATGGTTAAAGAATTAAGGGGTGTTTCATGTAATGAAATTAATAATTTAAATGTTGGTAAAAAGAGTATATGCACATCAAGAACATTTGGTAAAATGGTTACATCTTATACTGATTTAGAGTCATCAATTGCAATGTATACAACAAGATGTGCAGAAAAACTAAGAGCTCAGTTTTGTTCAGCTAAAATTGCACATATTTTTATTATGACTAATCCTTTTAGAAAAGATTTAAAGCAAAATATTATTTATAAAACAATACAATTTCCTATTCATACTGATGATACCCAGGAGATGTTGAGCTATATTTTAAGTATTCTTAAAAAAATATATAAAAAAGGATATTATTATAAGAAAGCTGGAATTATTTTAAGTGGAATTATTCCGACACATCATGTTCAATGCGATATGTTTGATACAAAAGATCGTGAAAAAAGCAGAGTGATAATGAATACTATAGACTCTATTAATAAAAAAATAGGTAGAGATAGTATCAGGTATGCCTCACAAGGATATTATAGAAAATGGAAATTAAAGCAAGAACGTTTATCTCCATGCTATACAACAAGATGGAATGATTTATTAAAAATTTATATATAGTGATATACCCTTAGTATGATATATCTGAAGGAATGTAAATTTATACTATGATTCTTAAATTATTTATTATAATACTTTTTAATTTATCTTTTCTTTTTTCTCATGGAGAAGAACATAGCCATGATGATAATCATCAACATAGAGGAGGAAAGTATAAACCATCAGGCATTATTAGAGGTAGCGTAATTGATAATATGCTTGAAGAGACAAAGGCTTATGCTAATATATCAATAGTTAAAGAAGACTCTGATGATATAATTGCTGGTGGAATAACAGATGAGGATGGATTGTTTTTAATAGATAAAATACCATTTGGTAAATATTTTCTTGTTGTTCAGTATATTGGATATGAAGATATGATTATAGATGGTATTGTAATTAGACCTCCAGATAAACTAGAATTAGATTTAGGTCAAATTAAAATTAATGCTAAAACAATTATGTTAGAGGGAGTTTCTGTTGTAGATAAATTGGCTCCTATTATAGAAGATATTGCAAAAACAACTTACCCTGTAGCTGAAACAGCTAGAGCAGAAGGGGGTTCGGCTGATGAAATTTTAGAAAAACTACCATCTATTACAGTGGATGCTGATGGAAATATTTCTCTTAGAGGGAATTCTAATGTAACCATACTAATTGATGGTAGAAAGTCACAATTAAGTGTTGATATGATAAATGCTAATATGATTGAAAAAGTTGAGGTAATGACAACTCCATCTGCAAAATTTGATCCAGATGGGATGGCTGGAATTATAAATATAGTACTTAGTAAAAATGAATTTGTAGGAAGAAGTGGAAATTTAAATTTAAATCTTTCAGAATGGAGTGGTACAAATTTATCAGGAACATTTAATTCATTTAAAGATAAATGGAATATATTCTCTAGTTATAGTACAAGTCAAAGGCAAAAGCAAGGAAGAGGAGAAAGAAATACAATATATTATGATTTAGATGATAATATTACATCTAGTACTAGTTCAAAAGAATATTCTGAAAAATATCCTGAAAAAAATAATTTAAAAGTTGGTATAGAGCATTATCCTAATGATATAGGGCTATTAGCTTTTGATCTTACTTATATTGAGAGTCAAGGATTAGATACAAATACTGTTATTATTGATGAAGATTTAGAAAATCCATTTGTAACAATT
>CAYVBB010000030.1:0-11582 GCA_964448515.1 uncultured bacterium
GCTGGGAATAATATATTATTTAATATTAATCGATAGCCTGGGGAGTTTCTATGTAGGGATAAATCTGTTGGTGGGTCACCAACAAAATGTTTGTAATCTTCAGGATCATGTCCACCTAAAAATGTAAATGTTCCTTTACCTGCATTCCCATGAATATATTTGGCTTGATTTGATACATAATCTTCACCCATAATAAGAACATGTTTTTTTAAAAAATCTTTATTATATCCTGTTGTTTGTCCCATAAATCCATTAATGATAGAAGAGTGATTTTGAGTAAGCATGGTAGGAACAGGATCCCATTTTGCTGAAAATTCAAATAATGAAAAATAGTCTGCTTCTGCACCTTTAGTAACAGGCAGATGACTTGGAGGATAATCAATTGTTGAAAACTCATAAATCATAGGATTAGTATATAGGCTATAATTTTCAAATGCAAATGAGTTGTTAAAATTTAATTTATTTTTATAATTATTATCAGCAGGAGTGCCATCAAATACACTCTCAGCTATATCTACATTTTGAGCTGCTAATGCTATATCAAAGGAATCAGTTGCGGAGCACATCGCAAACATAAAACCTCCATTTAAAACATATTCTTTTATTTTTAAAGCAACTCCTTTTTTTAATTTGTGTACACTACCATATCCATGGTTATGAGCAATTTTATTGAAGTCATTTTCAAGTTTTTTATACCAAAATGTATTTTTATAACTTTTATAAAATTTACCATATTGGCCTGTAAAATCTTCATGATGTAGATGAAGCCAATCATATTTAATCAGTTCTCCAGTAAGAACTTCATGATCAAAAATAATTTCATATTCAATTTCTGCATAAGTTAACGCAAGAGTTACTGCATCATCCCAAGGTTGCTTATCATCAGGTGAATAAACAGCAATTTCTGGAGCTTTTTCAAGTAAAGCAATATCCATATTATTATTGTTTATTGTTTCATATATTGCATTGATTTCTGAAGCATTAACATTATAATAAGTAATTCCTTTCATTAAGGCTTCTTTTCCTATAGCATTACTATTATCCATTAAAAAAGAACCATTTTTATAATTTAAAAGCCATTCAATTTTAACTTGTTTTTTTAGTGCAGAATAGACCAATCCATATGCCTTTAAATGATCGTTTTGAGTTTGATCCATTGGAATAAGAATTTTTTGATTAAAAATAATATTTATAAATAATAAATAATATAAAATATAATTTTTCAACTTGTAATTTCCCTAAGTCTTAATCGAATTAAATCATAATAAATGCTATCTGGATATGTATCTAATAAATAGAGATATAAGTCTACAGCATTAGATAAATTATTTAATATATAATCATAAATTTCTGCTTTTAATAAAATAGCTGATTCTATTTCAGCGCTGTCTTCATTTATATTGTCAAGAATTGTAATTGCTTCTTCGATATCATTTTTTTTAATAAGTAATTGAGCATGTTCATATTTCATTTTTGAAGAAATATCTATATTATTATTATTCGATAATTCACTAATAATTTTAATAGATTCATATCGTTTGTTTTGAAATTTTTTCATTAAAGAATTACTGTAATTATTTAATTGTTCTTTTTCATCGCCAAAGACTGCAATATAACTTTTCATTTTTAAAATATCATTATAATAATTAATATTTTTAAAGTCATCTTTTAAGAAAGAATCAATTTTTTCATTTAAAGTATCCCAATCATTTAGATAAAATAATATTTGTATTTCTTTAATCTTAAATAATTCTTTAGGATTAATTACATCTCGATATTTTTGTAGTGTTTTATTAGCTTTTAATAATTCCCCTTTTGAAATCATAATATTTATTATTTCAATTATTGAATTTGAATGAAATGGATTTGAATTATTTGTTTTTAAAATCACATTATTAAAAAGCTTACTTGAACCATCTAGATCACCTAAAATTTTATATTTTATTTGCGCTAAATTATAGCTTGATTTGATATCTTTATTATTTATTATTAATGAATCATAAATTGTGATTGCATTTTCAAGTAATAAAATTTCTTCATTATTAATTCTTTTAAAAGGAGAATCTAAAAGTTCATTTTTATATATTTTGGAACTTATAGGGAGATTATGTTTTTCTTTTTTTATTATAATTTCATATAACTCTGCTAGCTTAATAATACTTGATTGAATTGTTTTTGCGCTATAATTTGAATTGATTGTATCCTCAATTACAGTTTGCGCTAATTCATATTCTTTGTTTTTTATTAGGCTATCTATGAATTCTAATAATTTCATTTCATTATCAGAATATTTTTGTAGCAGTTCGTATGAAAAAATAAAATTCTTATCTCTAAAAGCTATTTCAGATAAAATCAATTTTGCATTATTTGAATCACTCTCATTTAATATAGATTTTATACTATCATTAATATTTTTAATATCAGGGAATGCTAAAATTCTATTCCTTATAATATTATATCTTCTAGGATTATAATCTAGATGTAGTATGAATTCATTAATTGATTCTTTAATAGATAAATTTATAGCATGATGATTGCCAAGCTCATAAGAAAAAAAATCTTTATTTTTTTTCTTTCTAATAATGTTTATATAATCATTTAATTCTTTATTTTTATTATTTTTTAACAAAACATTTAACATAGATTTTAAATACTTTTCATTAATTGATTTTCCATTAACAATTTCGCCTGTTATCTGCTTCCATTTGTTATCATTAACCCAAATCATAATATCGATTACATCTATTTTTGCTGTAATGCTATTATTATGTTCTTTTAAATATAATGGATAAATTTCTTTTAAATTTTCAGTATCGTCTTCATTTTTTAAAATTTTTTTTAAAGGATAAAATGCTTCTTTTAAATATGGATTTTCTATAAAAAGGTCATAGTAGATATCTTTAGCTTCTTTGTTTAACCCATTATTTTGCAGGGTTTTTGCTTGACGAATTTTTTGATTTTGTATAGGAGTTAGTCTATATTTTTTAGACTCTCCAAATATAAAAGATATAATTAGAATAATTAATATATATTTAAACTTATTCATTCTTATTGATTTCTTTTTGGAGATTCAGGAAATATAATCTAGTTACATTTTTATAATCTGATGGTATATCTTCATTAAGAGCAGACTCCATAGCATCTATATAAAATGAATTTCTTTCAATAATATTTAAATTAGTGTTTATATAATCAGAGGTATAATTTTCAGCAGATTTACTAATTCTTTTTTTAGAAAAATCTTTTTGAGTAAGTGCCTTCTGGCTATCAAGCATTTTAGATAAAATCCTTTGTTGTCTTTCAATAGTTTTTCTATTAACATTATTATTCTTAAGATCTAAAATAACTTCATCCATTTCATCTCCAGCATTTGAAAGCCCTCCAGTTTCTTCTCCAGGATTATCGCCTATTAAATCTTCTAGTTGTTGTTTTAGTTCACTTTGTTGCTTAAGCAATTCTTCAAGAATTGATTTTTGCTGCATCATTCCCATTTGACCAAGTTGCATAGTCATTTGGTTTATTCCTTGCTGTTTATTTGACATTTGTTCAAGAGATTCCATAAATTTTTCAAACCCTGAAGCTGAGTCACTTGATTGCATCTCTTCCATTGATAGCAATAGGAGGTAAGTAATATTATTAATGTATTTTAAAATTTCTTTTTGCTGATCAAATGCTGTGTTGACTCTTTTTTGTTCTATATTTGAAATTGCTTTTGCTATAGATGATTTTAATCCACCAATTTGGCGGTTAATTTTTGGATTGACATAAAATGTACTATTAGATAAATCTAATAATTGTTTTGTTATTTGATTTAATTGTCTATCAATACTATCTTGTTTTCTATTAATTTCTTTTAAGTAAGGGCTTCTTGATTTAAGCCCGTTTGAGTCAGATATTATTTGTTCTTGTTGATTTGACATAGTTAGTAGATTATCAATTATTTTAATAAATTCTTTAGTTAATTTGTTTGATAACTCTTGTTTGAAATTGTCATTAATTTCATTAATAATTTCTTCTATATCCTGTAGATTTTTTTTTGCAGATTCAGATATGTTTTCATCAATAGCTTGGTTTTGTTTTTCCATTAATTTTTCAGTTTCTTGATTTAAATTGCTATCTGATAAGTCTGATAATTGATTAGAGATGTTATTTGATAACTTATCAACCGATTCTGCTGTTTGATCTAACATTTCATTGAATTCGCTATATCTATTTACCTGTTTAGCTGCTTTTTTATTTATAACATATTCATCTTCATTATTATTTATATCATCAATTATATCAGATTGTTTTTTAATCATATTCTCAATTTGTTCAGCTAATTCATTTAATTTTTGTTCAGCTAATGCCATTTCAAACATTTCCATATACTGATCTAATTGTTTTTCAAATTGCTCCATATTAAAATTATAATTTTCTAATGCTTCAGAAATTTTATTCATATCCATATTTTTTAAAGCGTCTTGAAGACTTTGCATTGCTTCATATAATTCTTGGCTCATCATTTCTTGGATAAGATTTTGAAATTTTTCAAATTTATTTATTAAATCCTCATCAAAAAGTTGATTTTCATTGGCTTTTTTGATAATTTTTTCAATATTTTTTTCAATTTCTTCAATTTGAGAATTGATTTCCTCAATTTCATTAAAGGAGTCTTCAATTTTTTTTTCTTGTTCCCAATTAGTTTCATCTGATTTAAGTAATTCCATTTTCATGTCTTCAGTCATTTTTGAAATTTCTTCAATTGATGAATTTATTTCTTCCATAATATCCTGGGTGTTTGTTTCTATTTCTTCTATTTCGGTAAATAGACTTTCTAGAGATGGAAATTTTCCTATAATAATTTCTGATTTTGAAATTTGGTTTCCATCTATTTCATTATTATCAATAGCTATAATCTGAAAATGGATTTCATCACCCATTGAAATTGGAAGATTATTTATATCCCAATTTAAATTTAAATTATATTTCTTTAATCCGTCTACTGATAAGTTCAATTTTATTTTTTCTTTTTTTTGATTGAACTGAGGAAAATCTTCTGATATTATTTGATATTCAATAAATATATCTTTTAATCCATAATCATCAATAATATTGGCATTAATAGGTATTATCATTAATTCATTAATTTCAAATTCTTTTGAAGGTTTCTGAATTGAAATATTAGCGCTATTATCATTTTTAATAACTAATGAATATTGTTTTGGATTTAGATTAGGAATAAATTCATTATCTAAACAGTGTAATGTAAATGTTATATCATTTTTTAATTCAATATTTTTATTGAATCTATTATTATCAATATATAGGTTTATTCTATCTCCATTAGTATTAATCCAAGCAGAGTTTAAATTTTTATTTGATTGTCCATTGATTGTGACTTTACTACCTAATGGAATTTGTATTTGATTTATGTTTTTTAAACCGTCAGTAAAAGTATCTAAGCCTGTATATTTAGGAGGAATTATTGTAAAGTTCACATTGATAATTTTTGGTCTTTGCTTAATTGTAATTGAATGTTTTTTTGTTGAAATTTCATTCCAAGATGAAAAAAAGTATGGATTTTGATAGTTAGCCCAATATGAAAAGTTTTTATTAACATTGTTTAAAGTATGGATATATAATTTATCTTTTTTACCTATAGATTTTTGGTATTTAATATTATCTTCAACCCAGTGAATTAATATGCTATCAGGTAGATTCCCTGTCCCTTGTATTTTAATTTCCACATTATCATTTGATAAAGCAGAGTTACTTTTTGTGATAGATTTAAGATTAAATGGTAACGGAGAAGGAAAATCTTTATCGAATTGAATTAATCTATTTGTTGTATTATTAATTATAGGAATAAAAAATATGGCAATTAATATTATAGTAATTAAGGATAATTTTAATAACTCTGTTTTCTTTCTTTTATCAAAATCATTCAAGCTGATAGATGAAAGTTTTTTGTATATTGCTTCTTCTGCATATTTTTTTAAATCTTTATTTCCATTATTTTTATCTTTATTGATTTGTAAAATATTGGTTAATTGATCCTTTATATTTTTATATTTGTCCCCAATTTCTCTAGATATTTCAAAACTATTTTTATATTTAAAAAATGAGTAATAATGCAATATGAATTTTATCAATAAAAAGCTTAATGCAATAATTAATAAATTCATATATAATAATATTATATTTTCTCTTATGGGTTGTTTTATATAAAAGATATATTCAAAAAATATAATTATTAAAAATATTATAGTAAACATACCAATTGTATTAGTGGTTTTACTTATAAATGAATTGAGTGCTCTTTTTTTTCGGTACGATGATAATATTTTAATTATTTTTTTCATAATTACTGTGTAAGGCTATATATAATAATATTAGTCCCCATTTTCAAAGCTTCTTGACGAATATTTTCTGGATCATTATGTACATTTTTATCTTCCCATCCATCTCCTAGGTCTGATTCATAAGTATAAAGAAGTATCAATCTATTTTCATCAAATATTCCTAATGCTTGAGGTGGCTTGTTATCATGCTCATGAACCTTTGGGAGTCCATTTGGAAAAGAATAGTAGCAATGAAATAATTCATGATTATTAGGCAATAAGGATAATTCTTTTTCTGGGAATAAATTTCCAACCATTTCTCGGAATGATTTATCGAGGCCATAATTATCATCAACATGTAAGAATGCACCTTTTAATAAATGATTTCTTAGGATGATAGTTTCTTCTGGACTCAGTTTGATATTTCCATGGCCAGTTATATAGAAGTATTTATTTTTATAAAATAAATCATCTCCAATTTTAACTTGATTTTCTTTTTTATTAACGGTCATTAAAGTATTCTTATCAATAAATTCTAATAAATTAGGTAGTGAACTTGCATTAGAATACCAATCTCCACCCCCTGAATAATGTATGCGACTAATATTAAATGCTCCAGAACTAGACATTCCTATTGATATAAGAATAATTAATAATTTTATAATATTTAATTTATTTTTCATAATAATTAAAGATAATACATAAACAAGTATTAAATTTAAATATATATTTAACTACACATGTTATAATAAATTATTATTTTTAGAAATAGTATGAAAAAAATATTTTTGATTTTCCTTTTTTTAAGTTGGTCTCATTTTGAAGAAACAAATTGGGCAACAACACGATTTGAAGCTTTTTGGAAAAATACTTTTAAGCAGATGACTTTTAGAGAACCTATTAATTTTCTACCATATGATGTGAGAATAGGTTATTATGAGTATGGGGGGCCAGATTATTTTAATGAATTAGATAATTTTTTATCCGATAGTGATAATTTAGAATCTAGTCCTTACAATACTAGCGATTTAAACTTTCCTGATATAGTTAATAAAAAATTTAGAAAAATGATAGCTCTTGAAATTGACTTTTTAAGATATAATTTTTTTAAAGATAGACAAAATGTTATTGATATTCAATTTGGTTTTGGATATAGACTATATAAAAATATTAATAAAGTAGCATTTGATAATGGAGATTATTTAAAACCTGAATTTAATGAGTTTAATATTAATGGGACATTTATTATGCAATTTAATCCCAAATATTATAATTATTTGTATTATTCATCTGGATATACTAGAGCTTCATTTTATGATAATAATCTTTCTAATGGGGAGGCTAATGGATCAGGCATTAGTAATCATCTAGGCCTAGGGATGAATTTTATTATTCCTGAAAATGAAGGGAAATCTAATTTCCATTGTGGTATAGAATTAAGATTATCCTCATTAAATATTAATAGTATTGATGAACCTAATAATTTATCTAGAATAAATGATTTTAAGATGGAATCAATTGGGTTATTGTTTTCATTTGGAGTCGGGTATGGAGGGAAAAAAACATTAGGAGATATCGCATACTCTAGTATGTTAAAGAATAATTATATAGATGCATATGAAAAACTCAAATTATACAAACAAAGTTCAAAAATATATAATATTTCACAAGTTAATGAAATGATTCAATTTAGTAAAAATCAAATTCCATATCAATTATATAATCATGCAATATCCTATTATGATGATGGTGAATTTGAAAAGGCTTTGAAATTGCTAAAGAAAATAAATTATAAAGAGGATATTGATTTAGATTATAAAATTAATTCAATTAAATATATAATAGCTGATAAAATGTTAAATGATTTTATTAAAATAGAAAATGAACAATCCATTGATTATAGGATTCAATATTATAATGATATTAATGATATTAGTCCAAAAATTCGTAAAGCAGTTAATAAAAGATTATCAATCCTTTATTTGCAAAAGGGAGACTATTTATTAAGGAATAATAATTATGAAGAGGCCTATGAATTTTATATGTATTCTAAGACAACAGGAGAACATAATCCTGAGCAAATTAAAATTAAGCTATCAAATTTGATTGTTGTTGTTTTAAATGATGCTTATAATTTTTTAGAAAAAAAAGAAAATGTAATAGCTTATGAAAAATTGTTCTTTGCAAAAAATATTGTAGATAATAACAATGAATATATTTTGTCTTTGATGAATTTTTTAGATAATAGAATTAAAACAATCAAATCAGAAAAAATTAAAGAAAGAATGAAAATAATTATTAAAGATAAAGAAACTTTTATTCCTACTCAAATTAAAAAAGAGATTTTAATAGGAGATAGCTATATTAAGGTTATTGATATTCTTGGTGAACCATTAGATGAGATTAGTAGAGGTAAAGTTAATTCAATATATAAAATGATTAAGTATTCAATTAATAATAAAATATGTAGATTATTTTTTAAAGATGATACTTTAATTGATATAGATTTTGAATAAATAGGATAGAATAACTTGATAAATTGTTTTATTTTTCAGTATAATTATTGCCAAATAAATAAAGAGAATAAATTAGAATGATTAAAAGAACGCATACATGTGGAGAGTTGACTTTAGATAATTTAGATCAAGAAGTATCACTTAATGGATGGATTTCTAAATCTAGAGACCTTGGTGGTTTGATTTTTATTGATTTAAGAGATAGGTATGGTATAACCCAAATTGTATTTAATGAAAATAATAATAAACAAGAATTTGAAGTAGCAAAGAAATTAGGCCTTGAAGATGTTATCGGGATTACAGGGAAAGTTATAAATAGACCAAATGAAGCTGTCAATAATCAGATGGTTACAGGAGAAATTGATGTTAATGTAGACAATTTATGTGTATATAATGAATCAGATAATCCTCCATTTGATATTAATAATCGATTTTCAGCTTCAGAAGAACACAGGCTTCGATATCGATATCTTGAATTAAGAACAAGAGAATTGCAAAATAATATTTTAATTAGAGATAAAGCTTTGTTAGCAACCAGAAAATATTTTTCAAAAAATAATTTTATATAAATTGAAACTCCTATATTAATGAAATCTACACCAGAAGGGGCTAGAGATTTTTTAGTGCCAAGCAGAATACATGCAGGAAAATTTTATGCATTGCCTCAATCACCTCAAACTTATAAACAATTATTAATGGTATCAGGCTTTGATAAATACTTTCAAATTGTAAAATGCTTTAGAGATGAAGATTTTAGATCAGATAGACAACCGGAATTTACACAGATTGATATAGAAATGTCTTTTGTTGATCAAGATGATATTATCAATATGGGTACAAAATTTATTCAAACTTTATGGAAAGAAATTTTAGATGTTAGTTTACCCAGTAAATTTAATATTTTAACATATCATGATGCTATGAATCTATATGGTTCAGATAAGCCAGATTTAAGATTTGGCATGGAATTAATAGACTTTAAGGAATATATCCTTGATTCAAATTTTGATACTTTTAAACAAATATTAAATTCAAAGGGCTTAGTTAAATCAGTAAAAGTTAGTAATGCTGATAGTTATAGTCGAAAAGTTATTGATGAATTGACAGATTGGTTGAAAAAACAATATTCTGTTAAAGGCTTGGCTTTTATGAAGTGTAATGATGGTCAAAATTTTGAAGCAGGAATAAGTAAATTTTTTAATAAAGATATCCAATCAAAAATAATTAATGATTTAGATATAAAAAAAGGTGATATCATATTCATGATTGGTGATAAACCAAAAGTTGCTTTATCTGCTTTGGGTGCTTTAAGATTAAAAATTGCAGAAAAAGAAAACTTAATAGATAAGGATAAGTGGGCTCCTTTATGGGTTGTTGACTTTCCTTTATTCGAATGGAATGAAGATTATAAAAGATGGGATTCTCTCCATCATCCCTTCACTTCTCCTAATTTTGAAGATATTAAACAATTAGATAATAATCCTGGTGATGTAAGGTCACTTGGATATGATATTGTTATGAATGGTTACGAAGTTGGGGGTGGCTCGATTCGTATTCATAGTAAGCAATTACAATCTAAAATTTTTAAATTATTAAATATAGATGATAATGAAGCAAATGAAAAATTCGGATTTTTAATGGATGCATTTAATTATGGAGCTCCCCCTCATGGAGGGATGGCATTTGGTTTTGATAGATTAATTATGTTATTAGTTGGTTCAAAACAAATTAGAGATGTTATTGCATTTCCTAAAACTACTTCAGCAATGTCTTTAATGGATGATTCCCCATCGATTGTTGATGAAAAGCAATTAGGTGAATTGAATTTATCAATAAAAGAAAAAAAATGAAAAGAACATTTCAGTTAAAAGATATTGATCCTATGATATTTTCAGGAGCAGGTGATGAAAATATAAAAATAATTGAAAATTATTTTAATTCAAAAATAGTCTTAAGGGGTAATAGCCTTATTGTTGATGGTTTAAAAAAAGAAATAAATGAAATAGAGCTTTTGATTGAAAGTATAACTTATACAATTACAAATAAGGGATTTATATCTTCAAAAGATATTGATATTCTAATTAAATCTTCAATTAATCAAGATATTTCTAATAATGGAGAAAGTAAATTAGATAATATAATATTATACACTCATAAAGGAGCTATTGTTGCAGAGACAAAGGGTCAAAAAAAATATTATAAATCTGTTTGCAATAATGATATTGTTTTTGCTATTGGTCCAGCAGGTACAGGGAAAACATTCCAAGCTGTTGCTTGCGCTGTTTCTGCTTTAAAAAATAATGAAGTAGAAAAAATTGTTATTACAAGACCAGTAGTTGAAGCTGGAGAAAGATTAGGATTTTTACCTGGAGATTTAAAGGATAAGGTAGACCCTTATTTGGTCCCTATATATGATTCTTTACATAAAATGATTGAAGGCCCAAAATTAAAAGAATATTTAAATAAAAATTTAATAGAAATAGCTCCTTTAGCATATATGAGAGGAAGAACTTTACATAATGCTTTTATTATTTTAGATGAAGCACAAAATTCAACAAAGATGCAAATGAAAATGTTTTTAACTCGCTTAGGCGTTACATCTAAAGCAATTATAACTGGAGATATAACGCAAACAGATTTAGGTTTAAATGAAACCTCTGGTCTAATTGATGCTGCGAATATACTTAATAAGGTAAAAGGGATTTCATTTGTAAAATTAGATGAAAGTGATATTGTAAGACAT
>CAYVBB010000031.1:0-11503 GCA_964448515.1 uncultured bacterium
TATATTCCAATTTTAATTATATTACTATCATATGATTATTATAGAATTGATAGTGAAATAATATCCCCTAAAAATCATATTCCTCATAAAAATATATTGAAAAAAAGTAAGTATATTGAAAATTTTAAAAATTCTGATGAAATGGTAACTTATTTAAAAAATGATATAACAAAATTTAGAATCATTGATTTTGTAGGAGAGCAAAATAGATGGGCAAATTATCATATTGAAAATATAAATGGCTACCATCCAGCAAAGCTTAATAATTACAACCAATTTATTCAAGCTATCAATAAAGAGGGCTATAAGTTATGGCCAGAGGGTGTGTTGAAATTATTAAATGTTAAATATATAATTTTACCATCTTCAGATTTTAATCATACATCTTTTACTAATTTAGGTTCTAAAGAGATGTCTTATTTCGGAAATAATGCAACTTATGATGGTAAACAAGTGAGTTTATATTTATATCAATATAATAATTACTCTGATAGGCTTTTTTTTACAAATAAAGTAATTAATAATAAAAATAATATTGCTAATGATATTTTAGATTTTAAATATAACCCGGGTGATTATATATATATAAATGATCCTAATATAAATGAGCTATCATTTTCAAATGAAAATAGGACTAGTAATTTAATTTACTGGTCTCCAGATTTAATTGAATTTGAAACAAATTCAACTTCAGAACAATTTTTAGTTTTAAGTGAAGTATTTTATAAAGATGGTTGGTATTTAACCTGTAATGGCACTGAACAGAAAATTTATGAGGTTAATAATATTGTAAGAGGGTTAAAAGTACCAGAAGGTAAAAATCATTTTATTATGGAGTTTCGTCCGAATGAATTTAAATATGGTTTATTATTAACAAGATTTGCTGTAGTATTAATTATATTAATTTTTATATATTCAAGAACAATAAGGTATTATGGTAAGAAATCATAAAGATATTAATAAAATTAAGATAGGAATTTTTTTTACTGTTATAATTTTAGCTATTATATTTTTTCTTATTAATTCATTTATAATAAATCAATTAAGAAATGAATTGAATAATCAAGTCAAAACCATAGCTAATATTTATCATGAAAAATTAACAAATGAAAATGTAGATTCTCAATATTTACTTGATACATTATTACCTCTAATAAATGAATTGCAAATACCAATGATTATTTCTACTAAAAGGAATGATGGGACTTATACTTATCAGCATTTGAATTTAAAAATTAATGAAAATAAAAATAAGAATAAAGATATTGAAGAAACAGTTTATAGGATGGATAAAAATAATAATCCTTTAACTGTAATGGAAATTAATGGTGACCCAATTATTCGTATTCATTATGGGGATTCTGTTTTAATTAAAAATATTAGATGGATACCTTTTGTAGAGTTCGGATTTGCATTTATTGTATTAGTGTTTATGTTTTTAGGGATTAATCTAATTTGGTCCAATGAAAAAAATTCGGTTTATATCGGTATGGCAAAGGAGACAGCTCATCAATTAGGTACACCAATTTCATCTTTAATGGGTTGGGTTGGACTACTTGAAGAGAATCCTAATAATAAAAATAAAATTTATGATTCTATGAAAAATGATCTTAAAAAATTAGAAAATATTTCAGATAGATTTAATAAAATTGGTTCTTTACCAAAATTTATTGAATTTAATTTAGTTGATGTAATGTTAGATGTTATTGAATATTATAAATCAAAATTGCCTAAATCAAGTAAAACAGTTATAGATTATAATTTTTCTAAAGACAATTTGATTATAAATGGAGACAAAATATTATTATCATGGGCATTTGAGAATATAATTAAAAATTCTATTGATTCTATTAAATCAGATGATGGTAAAATTTTTATAGATATTAAAGAAGATAATGAAAAAGTTAGAATTTTGTTTATTGATAATGGTTCAGGTATAAGTAGAGATAATAAAGGTCAAATTTTTAAACCAGGATTTAGTACAAAGAATAAAGGTTGGGGAATAGGCTTAAATCTAACTAAAAGAATAATTGAATACATCCATAAAGGTAAAATAAAGCTTAATAAATCAGATCAATATCAAACAATTTTTGAAATAAATTTATATCTTTCTATTTCTTAGAAAAGTTGGAATATCTAAATTATCACCAAATTGCAACATATTTTCTTTTTGTTCTTCTTCAATATTCTCTTCAATATTCTCTTCAATATTAGTCTCACTGTTACTTGAAGTAATCTCAGGATTTTGAATATTATCATTTTTCTCTTCAACTGTTGTTGAGTGCATTAGATATTTGTTTCTAATATTATCTTCTTGGTTATTATCATAAAATTCAGGTTGTTCATTGTTATTTAAACCAGTAGCAATAACAGTTATTTTTATCTCATCTGTTAGCTTTGGATCAATAACACATCCTAATATTACATTAGCATCTTCACCAGATTCCTGATAAATAATATTTGAGGCTTCATTGAGCTCTGTCATTTTCATGTTTTTTGGGCCCGTTACGTTAACAAGCAAGCCTTTAGCACCTTTTATACTTGCATTTTGTAATAAAGGTGAATTGATTGCTTGCTGTGCTGCTAAAATTGCTTTTTCTTCACCCTTAGCATTTCCACTTCCCATTATAGCATCACCCATATTTTTCATTATAGTGCTAACATCTGCAAAATCAAGATTAATTAATCCTGGCTTATTAATTAGATCAGATATTCCTTTCGTTGCTTCATTAAGAACACTGTCTGCTAATTGAAAGGATTGCGTTACGGTCGTATCATCAGATGCAATTTCTAGTAGTGTTTCATTTGGAATAATAAGAAGAGTATCACAGTTCTTTTTCATTTCTTTTATTCCTTCAAGTGCTCTTTTCTTTCTTATTGGTCCCTCAAATGCAAAAGGTTTTGTAACTATCCCTACTGTTAAGGCTCCTATTTCCTTAGATATTTTTGCAATTTCTGGTGCGGCTCCAGTTCCAGTGCCACCACCCATGCCAGCAGTTATAAAAATCATATCAGCTTGTCCAAGTTCTTTTAATATGACTTCTTTATTTTCTTTTACTGCTTCTTTACCAATTTCTGAATTTGCTCCTGCTCCAAGTCCTTTAGTTAATTCTTTCCCAATTTGAAGTTTCTTTTGAGAATTATTATTTTCAAGATCTTGAGCATCTGTATTGATTGCTATAAATTGAACAGAATTCATTCCATCATTTATCATTCTTTTTAGAGCATTTCCACCACCACCGCCAACCCCAACTACAACAATTTTAGCCTTTTGCTCTGATAAGTTTGCTGGTTCAAATAACATTTTATCTCCTTTTATTAATTTATTTTTTTAAACACATTTTTAATTTTATTTATAAATGTATTTATTGATGAATTATTATTATTTACTTCAAGTTGTTCATTTAATATTTGTTTATTTTCTATAACATATTTTATGATACCAATGCCTGTTGCGTATCTTGGATTATTGATTATCTCTGCTTTGCCATTTATGGTATCTGGGATTCCTATTTTAACAGGCATATTAAAAATTTCTTGAGCAATATCAATAATTCCGTTTAATGATGCTCCTCCACCTGTTAATATTATTCCAAATGTAAAATCTCCATTATAATCACTTCTTTCAACCTCATTTTTTACAAGATCAAATATTTCATTTACTCTTGGTTGGATTATTGATGCTAAGTATTTTTCTGAAATTTCTTTATCTTCTCTACCATTAGTCCCAAATATTTTTATCATCTTTTGATCATCAGCTAAAGATTCTTTTGCAATTCCATTTTTACATTTTAAAATTTCAGCATTTTCTAATGATGTGTTTAGTCCATAAGCAATATCTTTTGTTAGATTATCTCCACCAAATGGTATTGCCCCAGTATGTATGATAGAATTATTATTAAAAATAATTATATCACTTGTACCTCCACCAATATCAATCAATATTGAGCCTAATTTTTTTTCATTAATATCTAATACTGAAGCTGATGATGCTAGTGGTTCTAATATAAAACCATCAATATCTAGACCACATTCTTCTATACATGTTTTAAGGTCATTTTCTATATTTCTTGCAATAGTAACAAGGTGTACATTTGCTTCTAATCTATTTCCTGATAAACCAATTGGATTTTTAATTCCTGGCCTCTCATCAACTTTAAATTCTTTAGATAAAGTATGTAATATTTTTCTTTCTGGTGATAAATTTATTGCTCTTGAGTGTTCTAGAACTTTATCAATATGTTTCTGTGTTATTCTTTCCCCTCCAGGATTTCTATAATCACCTGAAGATATAGATATATTCCCTGTGCAATTAATTCCTGTTATATGATCTCCTGTTAAACCAACATATGCTGAATCAATCTCAATTTTTGCCTGTTCTTCAGCTTCTTTTACAGCACTTTCTATAGATTTAATTGTTTTACTAATATCAACCACTGTGCCTCTTTCTAATCCAACAGAATTGCTTTTCCCAAATCCAATAATATTTATAGCTCCTTCTTTTTTTTCAGCTATTATAACGACTATCTTTGTTGTTCCTATATCAATCCCTGATATTATTTTATTATCATTCATATTATTATATACTCTTTTCTTTAACTATTATTTGATTAGGTATTAATAGGTTGACATATTCATATGATTCGATTTTTTTTACTTTATTTTGATTTAAAAAATTTATTAGTGTTGTAGTGTTTTGTTTAATATTATTCTCATTTAATTTTATCGTTGTTCTATATTTTGTTGTATAATGAATTTCATTATCATTTATCTTAATTTCAGATATTGAATCATAGAGTTCATTATTATTATTAAAAATATTAATAAGAGAATAGGTTATAACATTTATTATATCTTCCTTTTTAATATCTGATGTTATTATAGGAACAGAATAATAGTTTAATGCTTTTATATCAGCTTTGATTTTATTTGTTCTATGGTCTATTAAAAAGTATTGTGAATTTTCTTCAAAAAGAACGATTGGAATAATTTCATTGATATGTATAAATATATTATTTGGATAAGTTGTGTAGATTTTAGATGATCTAATATAATTATGTTTATTAATTGATTTTTTTAATTCTGATATATTAATATTAAAAATATTTTTATTTTCTAATTCAATATTTATAATTTCTTCAATTTCATCGTTAGATAAAAAATCATTATTATTAATATTAACGTTATTAATATTAAAGTTATCATTTTTTATACTGTATATAATTAATAGTATTATAATCAGGACGGATGATATTATAAAAATATTATCAATAATTTTTTCTGTATTAATTTTGTATTTATTCATATTTTTTTTTAATGGTTTTAATAATATTATCTGTTATTGAATTGATTTGTCCAGCTCCCATAATTAAAATAATATCATTTTCTTTTATGTTTTCTTCTAAGTAATTGCAAATATTATTTTTATTTCTTATATAAATATGTTTTTTATGACCTAATAAATTCAATTCATCAATAATTAAATCACTTGTAACATTATTTATAGGTTTCTCTCTTGAACCATAAATTTCAGAAATAATTACTATATCAGATGTTGATAGTGCTTTAGCTGTTTCTGTTTTAAATTCACTAGTCCTAGAATATAAATGTGGTTCATATATACTTATTATTCTATTATTCCATCCTGATTTAACTGCATTTAGAGTATACTCAATTTCTACCGGGTGATGTGCATAATCATCAACAACCATTATATTATTATTTTTATTATTATATTTAATTTCAAATCTTCTTTTAACTCCAGAATATTTTTTTAATGAATTTTTTATTTTATCAATTGGTATATTTAATTCTAATGAAAGAGTTGTAGCAGCTAAAGCATTATATATATTATGAGTACCTGGATATTTAAGTTCTATATTAAAGTCATCATGTATTTTAGAAGTAACCGTAAATGAAGATAAGTTCATATTATATTTTAAATTAGTCGCCATAATATCGGCCTTTTCATTAATACCAAATGATATTGAGGGTTTATTGATTTTATTTGAAATATCCGCTAAATATTTTGAATCGTTATTAATAGCTACTTTCCCATAAAATGGAATTGAATTAGCATATTCACAAAATGTATTTTTCAAATCATCTGAATTTTTATAGGTATCTAAATGCTCTTTATCTAGATTGTTCAAAATTGCATAGGTTGGCTTTAATGATAAGAAGCTTCTATCAAATTCATCTGCTTCAACTACAATATAGTCTCCTTCTCCAGATATATTATTACTATTAAATTTGTTTACTATGCCTCCAATAATTAATGTTGGATCAAGATTTGATTCATGTAATATGGAACCTAACATAGATGATGTAGTGGTTTTGCCATGTGTTCCAGCAACACCAATACTAACATCTTTTATTTTTATTAATTCTCCAAGCATTTGTGAACGTTTCATAATCGGAATATGCAGTTTTTTACTTTTATCTAATTCGGCATTATCTTGATTTACAGCTGATGAATAAACGACTAAATCTTGATTGTTAATATTAGAACTATTATGATTATAAAATATATTTATACCTAGATTAGATAAATGTTTTGTTCTATTAGATGTTGATATATCTGAACCAGTTATTTGAAATCCATGATTAAATAGAAATTCTGCCATTCCACTCATACCAATACCACCAATCCCAATAAAATGTATTTTTTTTGTTTTGTTAAATAAATTCATTATATAGATTTTAATATTTCATTTACAATTTCTTCGGTTGAATTTTTATTAGAAAATTTTTCAATATTTTTTTCAAATTTTTCGATTTTTTTTTTATTTTTTAATATATTTAAAATTTCTTTTTGCAAAGTTCCTTTTTGTAGATTGTTTTGATTTATAGATATACATGCATCTTTTTGTTCTAAATATTTACTATTAATTTCTTGATGATTATCTGCAGCTGATGGTAATGGGATAAAAATAGTTGCTTTCTTCATAAAAGAAAGTTCACTTATTGAAATTGCCCCAGCTCTTGATAGAACTAAATCTGCAGCTGAATATGCTAATGACATATCTTTAATAAAAGGTGTGATTTTAATTGTATCATTTTTGATTTCAGATATTTTCTTTAAATCATTAAATCCACATTGCCAATAAATTTGAAAATCATTTTTTTTAAAAAAATGAATGTTATCATAGACATAATAATTAATTGCTCGAGCTCCTTGACTTCCTCCAATTATTAGAATCATTTTTTTATTTTTATTAAATCCAAGTTTTTCTTTTGATAAATCTATATTGTATTTTTTTAAGTTTTGCCTTATAGGATTACCAGTATATATAGATCTTTGGTTTAATATTTTTTTAGTTTCTTTAAAGCCTAAGAATATTTTCTCTGCTCTTTTATTTAGTTTCCTTGTTATTAATCCAGGAATAGAATTTTGTTCTTGTATCATGATTGGAATTCTAAAACAAATCCCAGCTATTAAAGGAAGTCCTGAAGCATATCCTCCAGTTCCAATTATTGCTTTAGGTTTATACTTAATTATCAATGCTATTGATTTTATATATGATAAAATGAATCTAAAAGGAAATAGTAAGTTAACAAATATACTGTTTAATGATACGTGTCTTTGAATTCCTCTTATATTTAATAAATAATGGTTTAGATTATTTTCATTAAAATATTTTTTTTCAATACCATATTTAGATCCAATATATATTATAGAAAAGTTATGTTTAATTAATTCAGTCCCAATAGAAATTGCAGGGAATAAATGTCCTCCAGTACCACCTCCTGATATAAATATAGTTTTATTCATGTGAGATATATTTATATTTATAAAGATTAGTATATTTTGATATATTCAAAAGGACTCCAAGTGAAAATAAGTTAAACAATGTGTGTGAACCACCATAACTGAAAAAAGGTATTGCTAATCCAGTTGTTGGAATGAACCCGACAACATAACAAACGTTAATTAAAAAGTAGATTAGAATATTTAAAGTTATCCCAAGGCATAGCATAGAACTAAATATATCAGGAGCAGATTTACAAATTCTTATTCCTAAAAAATATAATGATAAAAATAAAATAAACATGAATAGTATCCCAAGAAATCCGAATTCTTCACCAATTATTGGTAAAATAAAATCTGTATGAACTTCAGGTAAAAAACCTTCTTTAATTATACTATTATCAAATCCAACACCTTTTAATCCACCATTACCTAATGCATTTATAGCATTTTTTGCTTGATCATTTGATTCTCCTGACCACCAATTTATAAATCGATTCATTTGGAACTCTTTTAATAGTAGTAATGCAGACATAATTCCAAAAACTCCAGAATAAAATAGATATTTTATATTAATACCTGCTGATAAAAGTATTAATGATATTAATATTAGAATTGTAAATGTTGAACTTAAATCTGGTTGACCAAGAATGAGTAATAAAGTAACTGATAAATAGGGTAGATACTTACTTAATAAAATTTTAAGATTATTAATCTTATTTTTATTATTTTCTATGAATTGAGCTGTAAAAATTATTAAACATAATTTTGAAAAATCTGAAGTTGTTATAATATTTTGTCCATTAATAATTAAAAATCTTCTAGTAGAGCTTCCTTCGTTAAAAAAATATGCAAATAACATTATAATCCATGAAAATATTAATAATTTTGTTGCGTTTTGTTTAAAGAATTTAAAATTTATTTTATATGCAATAAAAAATGCAATTAAACTTATGATAAGCCTTACTATATGCCGTTTAATATAAAATGCAGAATCTCCAAATTTATTAAATGCAACAGTACTACTAGCGCTATATAACATTAAACAGCCTATTGCAATAGTAGCAATAATTATATATATAATAGGTTTTTCGTATATAAATTGTTCTTTTTTCATTTATGCATAATAATTATGAACTATTTTCTTAAACATATTTCCTCTTTCTTCAAAATTTTTAAATTCATCAAAACTTTTAAACCCGGGAGAAAAAAGTATTGATTTTTTATTTAAAGAATATTCAATTGATTTTAAAATGGCTTTTTCAAAATTTTTGATATACATACTGGATTTATATTCATTTAAAATTTTATGAATATTTTTCCCTATTTCACCGAAACAAATTATTTTATGAATGTTTTTTGATTTGGTTGTATTTATTATTTTTTCTTTGTTTAATTCTTGATTTGAAAACCCTCCAAGTAGAAGTATTATTTTATTATCAAAACTTCCAATTGCAGATTTTGTAGAATCAAGGTTAGTCCCTTTTGAATCATTGATTATAAAAAAGTTATCTTTTTTATAAACAATTTCCATTCTATGATTTAATGGTTTGAAATTTATTATTGAATCAATTGTATGCTCTATATTAATATTGAACAATCTACAAATTTCTATACATGCTAAAATATTTGATAAATTATGTTTTCCAACTAATTGAGTTTTCTCTTGATTAATTATTTCTTTATTTGTTCTTGAACAGTAAATAGATTTTTTATCTATATAAAATGTATTTTTATTTTTTAATGAATATGGATAGGAATTCATTTTATTCTCTAAAATTCTTTTTAGATTTATATCATCTTGATTATAAACAATAAATGATCCTTTATTATGATTTTTTATAAGTTTAATTTTTTGATTGAGATAATTGTCAAAATTACCATGTCTATCTAAATGATCATCTGTAACATTTAAAATGCAAGAAATATACGGTTTTAAGGAATGAATCCTTTCAAGTTGAAAACTACTTACTTCTATTATATGAATTGAATTTTTTAAATTATTTTTTAATTCTTTATATACATTCATTGAAAATGAAATACCAATGTTTCCACCAAGGAAAACATTTTTATATTTATTTTTAAAAATATGATATAATAACTTCACAACTGTTGATTTACCATTAGATCCTGTTACAGCTATTATAGGGGATTTAGTAAACCATGATGCAAATTCTATTTCACTAATTATTGAAATATTTTTTGATTCTATTTTTTTAACAGTTCTGTTGTTCTTTGAGTTGATTCCTGGACTAATTATAACTAAGTCAGAATTAATACATTCATCTGAATGTGCGTATTCTTTTTTAATTTTATTATTTAATAAACTACCAGTATTAAATTTTTTATTATTACTAAGCAATACATTTGCATTTTTATAATAAGCTAGACTGGAAGCTCCAATTCCGCTAATTCCAGCTCCAAGAACAGTAATATTTTTATTCTTTATAATCATTGTACTTTGAATGTTGTTAGAGACAATAAGGCTAAAATAATACCAATAATCCAAAACCTTACAACTACATGATTTTCATTCCATCCAGATAATTCGAAATGGTGATGTAGGGGAGCCATTTTGAAAAAACGTTTACCAGTACCAGTTTTCCTTTTTGTAAACTTGAAATATAAAACTTGAATAATTACTGATAGAGATTCAATAACAAATACTCCTCCTATAATAATTAATAAAATTTCTTTTTTAAGTAGAACTGCTAATGTCCCAATTGCAGCACCTAAAGATAAAGACCCAACATCTCCCATAAATACTTTTGCTGGGTAAGCATTAAACCATAAAAATCCAATACATGCACCTATGACTGACAAACAAAAAATAAATAATTCTCCACTATTTGGAATAAATATAATATTTAAATAGTTACTATAATCTATTCTCCCACTTGCATATGCAATAGCACCTAAAACTAAGGTTGAAATAGCAACTAGACCTGTTGCTAATCCATCAAGTCCATCTGTTAAATTCACTGCATTTGATGTGCCAGTTATAATTAAAATAATAAGAGGAATATATAAATAGTTTATATCTAAAAAACCATTTGCAATAAATGGTATTGAAATACTTGTTGAACTTATTGTTGATAGGCTATTATTGTTAGAAATAGTATTATATGCTATGGATGAATTTTCACTTAAAATTAAATAGCATACTAATATTCCTAGCAGAATTTGACCTATTAATTTATATCTAGCTATTAATCCTTTTGTATAATTTTTTTTAATTTTTAAGTAGTCATCTATAAAACCAATAATACCCATAATACTAATAGATGTTAATATAGTTATTATAAAACTGTTACTAATATCTGCCCAGAGAATCGTGGGAAGGATAATTGATAAAAGTATAATTATCCCTCCCATCGATGGGGTACCTTCTTTTCGAAGGTGAGAATCAGGCCCATTTTTTCGGATTTTTTCACCAAATTGGTGATTATTAAGTGTGCGGATGATTTTGGGCCCGATGAGGAAACTTATAAGTAGTGCAGTTATTGCTGCACCTATAGATCTAAACGATATATATTGAATTATATTTAAATGCTCATGTAATAAATAGTAAATCATAGTTAATTTCTATATACCTTTTCTAATTGCATGCTTCTTGAACCTTTTAAATAAATTAAATCATTATTGCAAATCAGATTATTAAGTTCAATTTTTAAATTTTCAATATTTGAATAATGTTTAGTGATTTTATTTTTAATAATTTTTACATGCGTGTGTTTTGTTAGTTTTCCATAA
>CAYVBB010000032.1:0-7939 GCA_964448515.1 uncultured bacterium
GATTCAAAATCTAATGTTTTTCGGAACGTGTGGGTTCGAGTCCCACCCTCGGTACACGATAATGGAAAAATTAAATCTACACGGGATAAAGCACATTGATTGCAAACTATTAATTTTAAATTTTATTGAAATAAATATCGATAACTTACCTATTGAAATAATTACTGGGAATTCAGTAGAAATGCAAAATATAGTTAAAGAAATTGTTGAAAAGTTTAATTTAAAATATTCTTACCCAAGCTTCAAAAACTTATGCTCATTTGTAATAACAGAGAATTATTAATTTATTATTCTTTAGTCTTAGATATGTCTTGTAGCTGATTAGATACATCTTCTATCACCTTAACAGCTTCATCAATAATTGGAATTATTATATCTTCGGATTCACCAGGAAGATTACCTCCAGTATATATTTGAAAAGAGATGTAAATAACTAATAAAAAAAATACAAATAAAAGAAGTTTGAAAAACTTTTTTAAAATACTATAAATAATTATTAATACAAATATTATTACTAATGTAAGATATAAAGGCTCGGTAATGATTGTATTGTATAAATTTTCATAATTCATTTCTTTAATTTATAATATTTGTGACATAATTAACATTTATTATTTATTTTATTATTTTGTGATATACTTCTCATTTTTTTTTATTCTCTTTTATTATAATTAATAAAGAGGATAAGACTATGAATAAAAATAAAAAAGAAATAATCAAACTATTAATAAAATTAAATCTAATATTAGGATTCTATAATTTATTCTTGTTTTCTCAAGGAAATTTAGTTTTCAATTTAATTGTAGGATCATTAAATATTGGAATATGGGTATTTTTTAGAGATTTGAAATTATTATCTTATAAATAATTATTGTGAATTTCCATCAATATCGTAATTTTCTAAAACTTCAATTAAGTTACCATTTTTGTAATTTTTTATAAATTTAAGCTGTCCATTGCTGTACCAATATTTAGAAATACCATCTAAAATATTATTATAATAATTCATTTCAGATTTAATTTGTCCATTTTTATACCATTTTTTTTGTAATCCAGTTAAATTACCATTGTTGTAATTATATTTTATTAATATTTGCTTATTATCATACCATTTTTTTTGTTCACCATCTTTCTTACCATTTTTGAAATTATATTCTAATTTAATACTACCATTATCATAATACTCTTTTAATAATCCATCTTCCATAATTATGTCTGAATTTTTATTAAAATTTCCATATACCCAGAATAATAAATTAGATTCCATATACTTATACTTAGATGTGTTAAACGATATAATTGAGCTATTATCATTTAAAACTATTTCGCCATTAGTTTCTAATGTATTATCACATCTTTTTATACTTATTTGACTTAACTTAGATGAAATTTTAAAATCCAAATCACACAATTCAACAATAATTTTCTTTTTTCTTTCATATTGAACTTCATCAATTGATATTAATTTAAGAATGTAATAACCATTATATTCATCTATATAATCCTTAAGATCGATAGAATTTTCATATTTACTTTTAAATATACTAAATTGTTTTATATCAATATTATTTTGAGATAAAACTGTTGAAAACATTAAAGTTAAGATAAGTATATAACTATTCATTATTCCAATTAGGTTTACGCTTATTTATGAAAGCATCTAATGCTTCATCTCTATCTTTTGTATTTAATGTAATATTATAATTATCTCTTTCCTCTTTTAAAGTATAGTTACGATCTGTTCGAGATAAACTTTTATTAATAGCTTGTTTTGAAGATTTTACAGCAATTGGTGCATTTTTTAATATATCACTAGCAATTGCAACACCATAATCAAACAGTTTATCTTTTTCAACATTCTCTAATAAAAAGCCAAATCTTTTAGATTCTTCTGAATTAAATTTTTTAGCAGAAAAAATCCAGTATTTAGCATTTTGAACTCCAATAACTCTAGGCAACCTGAATGTTCCACCTGCACCAGGTATGATACCTATGCTCGTCTCTGGTAAACCAATAATAGAATCATTTGATGCTACTCTTATATCACATGACAAAGATAGTTCTGTCCCACCTCCTAAACAATATCCATTTATTAAGCAAATTGTTGGAATATTTAAATCTTCAATTGAATTAAAACAATTATTAAAAATATTTAAAGCTTCATTTGATTGAGATTTAGACATTATTTTTCTCTCCTTAAGATCTGCACCAACAGAAAAATTATCTAAATCAGAATTAATAATTAAAACCCTGCAATCTTGATTTTTAGATATTTCATTAATTTTATTTGTAATATTAATTAAAAAATCTGATGAAAGTGCATTTAAAGGTTTTCTTGATAATGTTAAAACACCAATATAATCCTTAACAATTTTAAATTTAATAAATTCACTCATTTATATATCCTTTTAATTTATTAGGGAACTCAATTTCCATTAACAATATAGCTTGACCATAGGTTTTTCCTTGAGCATCATTTAACAGAGAATCACTACCTCCACCACCCAAACTATCCTCTAAAATAAAATTAAGTGATAAAAGGTTATCTAATTCATATCTTATTACTTTTCCTTTAACAACATCAGAAAAATGGTTTTTAACTATCAAGGTTGATAAATATTTTTTTGACCAATTATAAACTTCCTCAGAATTGAAAATAACACCTATATTCGTATTTTTACCTTTATCTCCAGAACGTGAGGAAGCAATAGAACCTAATTTAATTTTCATAATATTTCCACAGTTGTTTTTACTATTTTTTTATCAATTAATGCTGGCCAAAATGAAATTATTTCTTGAACCTTTGGTCTACCTCCAGCAAAACCTGTAACACCTGGAGGTCCAGTTGTTATTAATGGTGAAATCTCCTTACCAAAACGTTTTACTTTTTGTTTGCTTTTGTCTTTAACAGATAATCTTAATACAATTTCATTTGACCCATTATATTTTTGATTCATTTTTTTATGACAAGAATTAAAACCTAAAAATTCTGTATTTTTATTGTCATACTCATAACCTGCTATTTTCAATCTTTCCCAAAAAAGTTTTGAAACAAATTTCGACTTTTTATATGCATCGGGTCCAGATATTGTTAACTGACCTGTAGACTTGTATCCGGCAAAATAACTAATAGAAACTTTATAAGTGTTTGTTGCTTTAAAACCTTTAACATTATTTATTGATACTGAATTGTTATTATTATCTATTAGATTAAATGAAGTAAAATCAACACAAACATCAGGTGAAATATATTTTTTAGGATTACCCATTTCATATAAAATTTGTTCACTAATTGACAACCTATTAATTATACCAGATGTATCTCTTGGCTTAGTAATAGTAAAGTTACCATTAGGCTCAACTTCAACTATAGGATATCCTATATTAGATAAGTCTTTAAGATCATACCATTTAGAATAGTTACCACCAGTACATTGAGCACCACATTCAATTATATGACCTGCCAAAGTTCCAGATGCTAACTTATTAAAATCATTATTTTTCCAATTAAATTCATGAAGCAAAGGTCCTAATGTTAAACCTGGATCTGAAACTCTGCCAGCTAAAACAATATCTGCTCCTTTATCAAGTGCATCCTTAATACAGTAACTTTCAATATAAACATTTGCTGAAGTAATGTTTTCTTTAATAACACTTACATCTTCACCTGTTTCTAAATTCTTAAAATTTTGACCTGATTTAATTAAAGCATCAATATTGCTAAAAATATCATCGCCTTTTACTACACCAATTTTAAAATTAGATTTGTTTTTTAATTTAGACTTTATTGATTTTGCACATTCTAATGGATTAACTCCACCAGCATTCGTAATAATTTTTATATTATTTTTTTTAATTTCATCTTGATTCGTTGCAATTAATTCAACAAAATCCTTAGCATATCCTAATAGTGGATTTTTTAATTTCTGCTTTTGCATTATAGATATAGTTACTTCAGCTAAATAATCAAGAGTAAGATAGTCTATATCTCCATATTTAATCAAATTTGAAGGTGCATCTATACTATCACCCCAGAACCCTTGTCCATTTGCAATTTTAATAATATTTTTCATACCTGAAAAACTCCATAGTTTGGCTTTTCATTTAGATTACTATTATTTACAATATTTAAACTTTTAATTAAGATTAATCTCGTATCCTTAGGTTCAATAATTTCATCAATCCATAATCTTGATGCTCCATATGTAATTTCTGATTGTTTATCATAAGTTGTTTTAATTTCATTATAAATAGCTTGTTTTTCTCCATCACTTATTTTACCAAGCTTTGAAATTTTTAAAGAAGTTAATGTTTTAGCTGCTTGGTCTCCACCCATTACTGCAATTTTAGCATTAGGCCATGCATAAATAAATGAAGGATTATATGCTTTTCCTGACATTGCATAATTACCAGCACCATAACTTCCACCTATTATTAATGTAATTTTTGGTACAATACTATTTGAAACAGCATTAACCATTTTAGCACCATCTTTAGCTATTCCTGACCACTCAGCATGTTTACCTACCATAAATCCATTTACATCATGCATAAAAATAATAGGGATTTTATCTTGATTGCAATTCATTATAAATCTTGCACCCTTATCAGCGGAATCATTATATATAACTCCTCCCAATTGTATTTGACCATCATCAGATTTTATAACAGTTTTTTGATTTGCAACTATACCAACATTAAAACCACCAATCTTTGCATTAACGCAAACAATAGTTTTTCCATAATTTTCTTTAAATTCAATAAATTTACTTTCATCAACAATTCTTGCAATTATTTCTTTAATATCATATTGTGATTTATTTTCAATATCTAAATAATTATATAAATCATCAAATTTTAATGTTGGTTCAGATGATTGAAATGATATATTATTTTGTTTTAAGTTTACATTACTTACAATTTCTCTAATTTTTGATAAAGCTTTATAATCGTCTTCAACTTCATAATCTACAATACCACTAATGCTTGAATGAGTTTTACTTCCACCTAATGTTTCAGAATCAATTTCTTGACCAACTGCAGCTTTAACTAAAGCAGGTCCTGCCAAAAACATACTAGAACCTTTTGTCATTATATATTTATCACACATTACTGGTAAATATGCACCACCAGCAACACATGGACCCATTACAGATGCAATTTGCATATTACCATTTGATGAAAGTCTTGCATTATTATAAAATATTTTTCCAAAATGAGCTTCATCAGGAAATACTTGATCTTGAATTGGTAAAAAAACACCTGCTGAATCAACTAAATAAATAATTGGCAAATTATTCTTATAAGCTATTTCTTGAGCTCTTAATGATTTTTTTAATGTTACTTCAAAGTATGCTCCAGCTTTAACAGTTGCATCATTAGCTATTATCATAAAATTAAAGTTATTAATTAATCCTATACCAGCAATTAAACCACCTGAGGGGCATCCACCATACTCCTCATACATACCATAACCAGCAAATCTTCCAAATTCCATAAAACTACTATTCTCATCAATTAACTCATCTATTCTTTCTCTTGCAGTTAAACGTCCTTTATCATGTTGCTTTTGTATAGATGCTTTTCCACCTCCTTTATTAATAATATCTATTTTAGAATTGAATTCTTCTATTAATGATAGATAATTTTTATATATAACATCATTTTTAAGATTTAAAATTTTAGTTTTATAATTACTCATCTTTAAAAACACCTATATTATTATATTTTTTAATTCTTTCATCAATAAGCTTTGTTTTACTTAAAGATTTTAAATATTTATACTCACTATTAATTACATCTTTAACACTGTTATATACCATATACTCATCATTATGAGCTCCACCTAATGGTTCATTAATAATTTTATCTGCAATATTCATATCAAATAGATCTCTTGAATTTACTTTAAGCAATTCTGCAGCTTCTTTATTAAATGAGGGATCGCCAAATAAAATCGATGCGCATCCTTCTGGTGAAATAACAGAATACCATGAATATTCAAGACAAATAATCCTATCAGCAAGACCAATTGCTAATGCTCCACCTGATGCACCTTCGCCAATTACTATAGAAATTATAGGAACATCTAAAGTTGACATTTTAAATAAGTTATCAGCTATTGCTTGAGATTGCCCTCTTTCTTCTGCGCCAATTCCTGGATATGCGCCAGGTGTATCAATAAATGATATAATTGGTAAATTGAATTTTTCTGCTAATTCCATTATTCTTAATGCTTTTCTATATCCTTCTGGCTTAGCCATACCAAAATTATGCTTTAATTTATCTTTAGTTGTTCTTCCCTTTTCTTGACCTATAATTGCATACTTATTATTATCAATCATTCCAAAACCTGAAATAATTGCCTTATCATCAGAATATTTTCTATCTCCATGCACTTCTATCCATTCAGATGTAATATTATTAATATAATCACTTGCATGTGGTCGCAATGGGTGTCTTGCAATTTCTACTTTTTGCCATCGAGTTAAATTTGAATAAATATTATTTTTCTCTCTTAAAAGTTGACTTTCTAAGGATTTAATTAATTCTTCATTATTTATATTAGTGTTACTACCCAAGCTTTTTGCTTGAATTATCCTATCATTTAATTCCTTTAATGGTTGTTCAAATTCTAATATAAATTTTGACATAATCTTTAATTTTTAATTAATAACTTGTATTTATATATAAACTTTAAAAAAGACAAGTATAAATTTAATTTAATAAATAAATAATTAAAATAATTTCTACTGCCATTTTTCACATGTACAATTTCTGAAACAGGATAATAAACAACATCATAACCCTTTTTATTTATTTTAAAACAAAAATCAGTATCTTCAAAATATAAAAAAAATCTTTCATCAAATCCATTAACAGAAACATAAATATCCCTATTAAACATCATAAAAGCACCACTGACAGAATCAACCTTATGAATTTTATCTATAGATATATCCATATAATTATAAATATTTTTAAATCCTAAATAATGAAATTTCAATAAATAAGGAAGAATTATACTTAAGGTTGGAAACTTTCGTCTTGATGACAATTGATATGATTTGTTAGTATTTAAAACTTTACAACCTAAAACACCAATAGAATTATTTTCATTAAAATAATTATACATGTTAAAAATAGTATTATTTTGAACAACAACATCTGGATTCATAGTTATAATTGTAGGGAAATTTGATTGTTTAATTCCAATATTAATAGCCTTAGAGTAACCAATATTCTTTGAAATTTCAATTATTTTTAAATCTAAATTATTATATTTTTTTTCTATATTTATTTTAAAAGAATTATTATTTATAATTACTACCTCAACGTTAATACTATCTAATTTAGAATTATTTATTGATTCAATACATTTAGTTAAATACTTATCGGAATTATAGTTAACAATGATTACACTAATCATTTAATTATTTTTAGAAGTTTTTTTAATCTTAGCATCGGTACAATAAATACTGCTTCAATTATAATTCTTTTTGACATTTTTGATGAGCCAATAGTTCTATCAGTAAATATTATTGGAATTTCTTTAATTTTAAAATTTTTAATGTATGCTCTATAATTCATTTCAATTTGAAATGAATAGCCCTGACTATTAATATTATTTAAATTTATTGATTTTAATAAATTTATATCTATACACTTAAAACCGCCTGTACAGTCATAAATATTTAAACCAGTAATAATTTTTGCATAAAAATTTGCAAAATAACTAAGAGCAAGTCTAGTTAGTGGCCAATTAATAATTCTTATTCCATTAATATATCTACTCCCAATAACCAAATCATATGATTTTGACTCATCTAGTAATCTAATAATATCATTTGGGTTGTGTGACATGTCTGCATCAATTTGTATGATTTTTCTATAATTCTTAGTAATAGCAAATTCAAAACCTTTTATATATGCTTTACCT
>CAYVBB010000032.1:7949-11481 GCA_964448515.1 uncultured bacterium
AAATAAATTTTTTATGATTTTTTTTAATAATTCTACTTTCTCAAAAGTTTTATCAGGTGAATTATCATCAACAATAAGGATATCAAGATCTATGTTTAAATCAATAATTTTATTAATAATTAATTCAATATTATTAATTTCATTATATGTTGGTATTATTACAAGATTTTTATTCATTTATAATGTTTTAATATACTCCAATGTTTCTTTAGAACTATATAGCTTTAAATTTAATTTTTTACAAAGATGGAGATCAAAACTTGTATTAAGTGGTCTTTTTGATAATAAATTAAGATTTTTTGTTTTTGATAGCTTAATTAAATTATTATTTAATCCTATAGAATTTGCTATTTCTAATGCAAAGTTATATCTACTTAAATTATTTATACTTCCAAAATTTATTTTTCCTGTATAATCTAACAATATCAAATCAAATATTAAATTAACAAGATTTAAAGAGTAGCAAGGATTTGATATTTGGTCATCAACAATATTTAAAACATTATTATTTTTTAGATTGGTAACAATCCATTGATAAAAATTATTTGAATAATTTGAATAAAGTGTTGATACTCTAATAATAATAAATTTTTTATTTGAAGATAATAAGATATTTTCAGCTTCTAATTTTGTTTTTCCATAATAATTTAAAGGATTTGGAAAAGATTTTTCATTATACATACCTTCTTTTCCATCATAAATATAATCAGTTGATATTTGTATTATTTTAGTATCAGATGATGAATATTTAATTAAATTTCTAAGGCCTTGAACATTAACATTCCTTGCCAAAGATTTATTTTTCTCACAAAAATCCACATCTGTAATAGCAGCAGCATTAATTATAATATCTGGATTATATGTTTTAATAGCATCTTTAACATCTTCTCCATTAGTAATATCTAATGAAACAAAACTAGATTTTTTTTTATAATATGAGGGAATTATATTAAATAATGAATCATTAATATTATTAAAATGTGAGCCCAGTTGACCATTTGACCCTGTTATTAATACATTAATCACTTATTGTTGCGCCATTATTCTTAAAATCATCTAATTTTTTTACAAGATCATCATTATTCAATGATAATACTTCTGCACAAAATATAGCAGCATTTATAGCACCAGATTTACCAACAGACATAGTTGCAACTGGAACACCTTTTGGCATTTGAACTGTTGATAACAACGAATCTAAACCATCCATCATTCCACCAGGTAATGGTACACCTATCACAGGCAGTGTAGTGTTTGCTTTAACAGCACCTCCTAAATGTGCTGCCATACCAGCACCGCATATTAATAATGAATAACCTTTATTTCTAGCATTAGATGCAAAATCTGAAACATCGTTTGGATTTCTATGTGCAGACATTACAAGCAAATCTAAATGTAGATTAAAATAATTAAAATATGGCAGAGAAGATTCAGCTGTTTTTCTATCACTTTCACTACCAATTAAAAATGCAATTTTATAGTTCATAATTTATTCCTTTATTTTTTGAAATATCGATTCTAATTGTTTTAATAAAATAATTTTATCTTTACCAGGATTATTAACAAATCCCGATATATATAATTTATAATCTTTATAAATATCTTCATAAACATATGTAACAAAAGGTCCTCCAGTATCTGAGCCTAGATGTTCATAAATTCCTCTAACTATACTATATGAATCATAGTTTGATTCAGAATTATATCTATTTGGTATAATTACATCTGTTAAATATTTTTCATGTAAAAATTTAATATTTTCAAAATTAGAAATATTATTAGATTCAATTTTATTAATAACTATCCATCTATATGGATATCCTCTTCCAACCCATATAAATGAGTCACCTTCATTTAATATTTTATAATTATCATCAATATTAAGATTAATCTTAAATCTTTCATTTATTAGATTATTTATTTCTTTAGATTTATTTTCTTTATTATAATCTTTTATAATATTTTTAGAAATATTTTCATTAATTTCATTTTTAATCCAACTCAAATGTTCAAAAGTACTGCGTACAAGATTATCATAATCATGAGATTTTATATGTAATATTAATTGATTTTTTGAGTACATATTATAAGCTGAGAACAAAGACTTATTATATTTTTGGATAAATTTATCACTTAATATATCAATTGTTGAATCAGGTGGATGTGTTAAGGATATAATAATAATATTTTTATTCAACTTATTTTGTATAAAATTATCTGGATCTATATGATTTATCTTATATGAACTTTTTAATATTGGAGTATATATACTATCATTAAAAACATTTGATATAAATAAATCTACATATTCACGATCTTCTTTTGATGATACTATAGAAAGTTCATTGTAATCACCTTTACTTTCAGGCAAATTATTACATGATATTAGAATAATATAAATAAATATTAAGATTATTTTAGCTTGCATATATATATAATAGTTGATGATTTTTTTTTATTAAAAAATTGAATAATTAATGTACGTAAATAAGTAAATATTTTTTTAAAAATATTAATATTCTTAGACATAAAAACATTATATAAACTATCTATTGTTAAATTATGAATATCTACTATTTTAAAATTATGATTACTCAAAAATCTTTCCATACTGTAAAAGTTGAAATGATATAAGTGTCTTGGTACATCAAATGCAATCCAATTTTTATTAATAATATCTATTTCTGATGCATCTATGTTTGGACATGCAATATATAAATAACCATCTTTATTTAATAAATTATTAATATTTTTAAATATATCATCTATATCATACATATGTTCGATAGAATGCCATAAAGTGATACAATCAAAACTATTAGAATTTAAGGATGAAATATTTTGAATGTTTAAACTTGAATTATAAAACTTATCATAACTGTATGATTTCCAACCTTTTAATTTCATTTTATTTGAAAAAAAATTATCGCCTGAGCCAATATCTAAGATTTTACCTTTTTTATTATATTTATTTATAATGTTATATTTATATACAAAATTAACTTTTCTTATAATTGAATATATAATATTAACAATGGATATCTTTTTTTGAAATGGCTGATAATTGTTATTATAAAATTTTGAAATACCTTCTTCCTTAACTCGTGGATTAAGATAAACAAAATTACAATTTAAACATTTAACAAGCGTAAATTTTTTAATGTCTAAATTAAATGTTAAAAATAAATCAAATTTATTTTTATTGCAAATTATACAATTTGTATATTCCATTTAAATTGATTGTCTTTTAAAATACATAGCTAACATTGAAACTATTATCATTAATAGTGATAATATTTGCGCACTTGTTAAATCAAATAAATAAATAGGATTAAGTCTTATAAATTCTATTAAAAACCTCGATAATCCTGCTAGAAATATATATTCTAGAAAAACTTGGCCATTATATCTTTTAACTGTTCTTATTTTTAATAAATATATAAATATAAAAAAATAAATAGCAAACTCATATAATTGTGTAGGATGTACTTTAATATAATCTCCCGCTGAATAAAATGGCTCAACTAATGAA
>CAYVBB010000033.1:0-11372 GCA_964448515.1 uncultured bacterium
AACAATTAAGCGTAAAAAGGGCGCAGCTGATGCAAAAAGAGGTGCTGTTTTTACAAGATTATCTAAAGATATAACTTTAGCTGCAAGAGATTTAGGTGGAAATCCTGATATGAATCCATCCTTAAGATTAGCTATAAAGAAGGCTAGGTCTTCTAATATGCCTGTTGCAAATATTGAAAGAGCAATTAAAAAAGGTACAGGTGATTTGCCAGGCATTAAGTATGATGATATTATTTATGAATGTTATGGACCAAATGGTGTTGCAATTATATTAGAATGTTTAACTGATAATAAAAAAAGGACAGTATCTGAGATAAAGAATATTCTTTCAAAAAGTGGTGGAAATCTTGGAGAATCTGGATGCGTAAATTGGATGTTTGAAAAAAAAGGAACTATTTCAATATCAAAAAATGATATAGATGAAGAAAAACTGTTTGATTTAGAAATAGAAGATTTTGAAGATTGCGAAGAAAATTATATACTAACGACAACACCTGATAATTTTGGTAATGTTAGTAGCTATTTAGAAAAACAAAATGTTAGTATCGAAGGTGAAGTAGGTTTAGTACCAAAGAATACTGTTGAGATTTCTAACAATGATTCTTCCAAAGTATTAAATCTAATGGAGCAATTGGATGATCATGATGATATTCAAAAAGTTCACTCAAATTTTGAGATAATATAGAAATGATAATATTGGGAATTGATCCAGGTTTAATTAATACAGGCTATGGAGTGATTCAAATTAATGGAAATAATAATTTAGAGGCGATTGATTTTGGTATTGTTTCTCCAGATAAGAAAGAAACATTATCTTATAGATTAAAAACGATTTATGATGATTTGTCTTTAATAATAAAAAAATATAACCCAAATATATTATCTATAGAAGAAGTGTTTTTTGGTAAAAATGTAAAATCAGCATTATTATTAGGTCATGCTAGAGGTGTTGCAATGTTATGTGCGTCAAATAATAATATTCCTGTTTTTGAATATTCTCCTAGAAAGATTAAACAATCGATTACGGGTAACGGAAATGCAGATAAATCACAAGTAAAGTTTATGGTTATTAGAGAACTCAATTTAAAGAATTTAGATTTTCCTGATGATGCTTCAGATGCCTTAGCTATTGCATTATGCCATAATAATCAAATTAAATTGGATGAATTATGATTGAATTTATTTCAGGTAAATTAATAAAAAAATTTCCAAATTATGCTATTATAGATAATAATGGTCTTGGTTATAAAGTGAATATAACCTTAAATACTTATAATGTTTTACCAGAATTGTTAGAAAATATTTCTCTTGATACATACTTTAGTGTTTCAGAAAATTCTCAGAATTTATATGGATTTAAAGACAATCTTGAGAAAGATTTATTTATTTCTCTTATTAGTGTTTCAGGAATAGGACCTAAAAAAGCAATTTCTATCTTATCAACTGTTAATCCAACTGAATTTAAGAAGCGTCTAATTGCTGGGGAGGTTAAAGTTTTAACAGATTTGCCAGGTATTGGACCTAAAACAGCGAAATTAATTATTATTGAACTTAAAGATAAATTTACATCTAGTTCTGATGAAGATTTACCTCTTGAAACAGTTGATTTTGATCGTTCTGATGCATACCAAGCTCTTATAAGTCTTGGTTATAAAGGTCAGGATATTCAAAAAGTAATTAACCAAATTGTTTCTGAAGATTTAAAGATAGATACTAAAGAATTAATAAGAAAATCATTAAAAAAATTAAGGTAGAATTTGAATAAAACATCTTTATATGAAAAGCATGTCAAGTTAGAAGCTAAAATTTTAGAGTATGCAGGATATATGATGCCTATTAATTACAAAAATGGAATTCAATATGAATACAATGCTGTTAGAAATAATGTAGGAGTATTTGATGTTTCTCATATGGGAGAAATTTTTATTAGTGGAAAAAAATCTAAAAAAATATTATCAAAATTAACCGTTAATAATTTAAATAATATTGCTGTTAATCAAGCTCAATATACGGCTATATGTAATGAGAATGGTGGGGTTATTGATGATATTATATTGTATAAATTAAATGATTATGATTTTATGCTAATAGTAAATGCTTCAAATCTTGATAGAGTTTATAATTGGTTTTTAGAAAATAATAAATATGATTGTAGAATTAATGATAGAACAAATGACTATTCATTATTAGCTTTACAGGGACCTACAAGTAGGATGATTTTAAAAAAAATATTAAATAAAAATATTGATATAAAGTTTTATCATCATAATAAATATCAATTTGATTCTGAAGAAATATTAGTTAGTAGAACAGGATATACTGGAGAATTAGGTTATGAGATATTAGGTAATCATAATTTGATAAATAAAATATGGGATGAATTTATAAATAATCAAGTTGTTCCTTGTGGTTTAGCTGTTAGAGATGTTTTAAGACTTGAAATGAAATATTGTTTATATGGAAATGATATTAATGAGCAAATCACACCTATTGAAGCTGGTTTGAAATGGATAGTTAAAAATGAAGAAGATTATATAGGTAAAGATGTAATTGAAAATCAGATTAATAACGGTGTTAAAGAAAAATTGATGTGCGTAAAAATGATAGATAAATCTATTCCAAGAACTGGATATGAGATATTTTTTAATAATGAAAAAATTGGGAAAATATCTAGTGGTACATTTTCAACAAAATTAAAATCAGGGATAGCTATGGCTTATATAAAATCAAGTCATAATAAAAAAAATAATATAGTTGACATAGAGATAAGAGGAAAATACTTTAAAGGAGAGATTGTAAATCCTCCATTTATTAATAATTTTAGTTTACATAAATAGTTTTATATGACAAAAAGACAAAAAGAAATCATCGGTTTATTATTTATTATATTTTCGCTAGTTTCAGCTATTAGTATTTTAACTTATAGTCCTGTTGACCATCCTAGTGGCTTAGATCGAAGTTTATCTCCTTTTTCTTTTATAGGTTTATGGATAGGTTTTCTTTTTTATAATTTATTAGGATATCCATCTATAGTATTATCAATAATTAGTTTTTTATTTGGATTTATCCTGTTTAGGGATTTTAAAACAAAGGTTAAATTTTCACATATTCTACATATTTTAATAGTAAGCTTATATTTTTCTGTATTTATGGCTTTTATTGCAGATATTTTTAATAATATAAAAATTAGTCATTTTTTTTCAGGCTTTTTCGGATTATTATTAATTGAATCTTTGAAAGGACTAGTAGGAATTCCAGGAATTATTATTTTATTATTTTTTGTATTAATTTTAATTATAACAAATATTTTTAAAATATCTATTTATAATTTATTTTTACTGAGCTTTAATTATTTGAAAACTTTTTTTTATTTTTTATATACTTTCTTATTAAAAATATGTAAAGGTTTTTTAAAATTAATTAAAAAAAGAAAAATAGAAAATGAAACTGATATAAATATTAATTATTCAGATGATAAAGTTGAACTAAATAATAGTAATGAAACAAATTCAGAAGATGAAACTAAGATTGAAAATAATCAAGATATTGAAAAAGAAATAAGTACAGAGGATGATGAAGATTCTGAAAATGAATTAAACACAGAATATAACAATGATAATCAAATAGTTTCTATTGAGAATGAATTAAGTAGTAAAGATGAAATAATTGTTGAGGAAGAAGCTGTAATTGAAGAAGGAGATTTTGAATCTGAAAAAAAATCTATAAGTAGTTACTTCAACTATAAATTACCAAATTTAGAATATCTTAAAGAACCCATTGAAGTTGTTAGGCAAAATGATGATGAGTTGCGTGCAAAAGGTGAGCAGCTAAAATATGCGTTATCTACATTTGGTGTTGATGGTGAAGTAAAAAAAACATCTCCAGGTCCTATTATCTCTTTATTTGAAGTTGAGCCAGCTATCGGTGTGAGAGTAAATAAGTTTGTTAATTTATCTGATGATTTAGCGAGGATAATGAAAGCTCAAAGAGTTAGAATTATCGCACCAATTCCTGGTTCAAAATCTGTAGGTATAGAATTACCCAATGATAATATATCCACAGTATATATGAAAACGATTCTTAATTCTAAAAAATTTATTGAAAGTAAATCTAAATTATCTATAGCATTAGGTAAAACAACTACTGGTGATGCGTATGTTTTTGATCTTTGTAAAATGCCTCATTTATTAGTTGCTGGAGCAACTGGTGCTGGGAAATCAGTATGTATAAATACTATCATCTTATCCATTTTGTATAAGGCAAAGCCTGATGAAGTTAAGTTTATTTTAATTGATCCTAAAAAATTAGAATTATCTACTTATAAAAGTTTGGTTGGTTATCATTTAATTACATCTTCAAATTTAGATGAATATGTTATGACTACTGCTGAAAATTCTGTTGCTATTTTAAATTCAGCTATTATTGAAATGGAAAGAAGATTTCAAGTGTTCTCAGATGCAAGAGTAAGAAATATTGATGAGTATCATATTAAACAATCAAAAGATGATTCTTTAGAAAAAATACCATATATAGTTGTTTTAATTGATGAACTAGCTGATTTAATGATGACATCTGGAAGAAGTGTTGAAGAACCAATAACGAGACTAGCTCAGAAAGCAAGAGCTGTAGGTATTCACTTAGTAGTTGCAACACAAAGACCTTCAGTTGATGTTATTACAGGTCTTATTAAATCTAATTTCCCAAGTAGAATTTCATTTCAAGTTTCATCAAAAATTGATTCAAGAACAATTATAGATCAAATGGGTGCTGAAAAGTTATTAGGAAGAGGTGATATGTTGTTTTTATTACCTGGGTCAGCCTCTCCATTAAGATTACATAATGCTTTTGTGACGTTGGATGAAATTGAACAAGTTATGAATCATATATCTTCTCAACCAAAGCCAGATGAAATTAAATTACCAGAATATGAAATAAAGAAAACAAATGCTGATATTGATATTGATCAAGACAATCATGACGAATATTTAAAAGATGCTGCAAAATTAGTTTTTGAATATCAACAAGCTTCTGTTTCATTGTTGCAAAGAAAGTTTAGGATAGGATATAGTAGGGCAGGTAGATTAGTAGATGAATTGGAATCTTTGGGTATAATAAGTAGTTACAATGGAAGTAAAGCAAGAGAAGTTTTAGTAGATCAAGCATATATAGATGAAATTTTTGGTGAAGATTAACCTAGTTATATTTTTCTTATTTAATATAGTTTTTTGTTCAGATTGTTTAGAATATTGGATTAACAATAATTTAAATACTGAAGATAAAACTATTTATTTAGATTTAAATGTCAATAGAGAAAAAATTAATATTTATTATCACCAAGATTATATAAAAATTAAAACTAATAGTTATATCCTTATTTCTACTAGTAAAAAAACTTCTAAATATATCTTTAAAACAAATCAATTATTTATTGACTTTCCAGATAAAAAATTCAATAATTATGTTAACAAATTTTTTGATTTAAAAAAAATTACAAGAAAATTTAAAACAATGGGTAGTAATAGTTACTATTTGAAAAAAATTAATAATATTGATAAAATGAATTTATATTTTAATAATGAATGTACAAAATTAGATTCTGTAGTTGTAGAGGATAAAGATTTTTTTTTAAAAATTGATAGTATTAAAAGTAACTATTTAGTAAATACTAATATTGATAGTCTGTTTAGATTTAATTTTATAAATAATGATGTTATTACATATGATTTTAGATATGAAAAATAAATTTTATAATAGTATAAGGATTATTATAGCTCTAATAATAAGTTTTTTTTGTATTTCATATGCACTTAGAGATTTTAATTATACATTATTTATAAATTCATTAGTAAATGCAAACTATGTTTATATGGTTTCTTCAATTTTATTTTTAATATTTATTATATTTTTAAGATCAATTAGATGGCGCTTTTTATTTGTTGAAGAAATAAATATTAATGATTTATATAAATCTCAATTGGTTGGGTATATGGGAAATAATATTTTACCTCTAAGATTAGGAGAGTTATTAAAAGCCTATTACCTAGAAAAGAAAAGTAAAATTTCTAAATATGAGGTTTTAGGTACTGTTGTTTTAGAAAGAGTATTAGATTTAGTAGGATTGATTTTATTATTTTTTATTTTGATAAATTTTTCACTTTTTGATCTTGTAGATTCTAGCTATATAAAAATATTTTATTTTATCTTATTTTTTACATTAATATTAATTTTGGTCTCACTTAAATTAAGTGAAAAGAAAGACTATAAGTCTAAGAATAAATTTCCCCTAATATTAAATGATATTATTCGAGGTTTTTCATCTATTGATAGGTTGAATTTTTTATTATCAATATTATCTTCGATTTTAATATGGATTAGCTATGCTGTAGTTGTATTTTTAGTACAAGAATCTATGTATTTAGATTTGAATTTTATACAGTGTATTTTGATATTATTTTTATCATCAATTGGATTGATGGTTCCTTCAATGCCAGGTAATATTGGAACATTTGAAGGGGCTGTTGTGTATACTTTATTGTTATTTGGTATTGAGGATAATTTCGGTTTTGCTTTTATATTGCATGCGGTTTCCTTTATTCCTTATACTCTATTAGGTCTATATTATTTAATTAAAGAAAGATATATTTTTAAAAATGAATAAGATTTTAGTGACAGGTGGTGCCGGATTTATAGGTTCTAATTTTATTTATTATTGCTTAAATAATGATAATATGGTTTTGAATTATGATGTGTTATCATATGCGGGAAATATTAATAATCTTGAAAAAATAATAGATAATGAAAACTATAAATTTGTTAAAGGGAATATATGTGATAAGAAATATTTTGATGAATGTTTAAAAAAATTTAACCCTGATTTCCTGGTAAATTTTGCTGCTGAATCTCATGTTGATCGATCAATAGATGACTCAACAGATTTTGTTAAAACAAATATTTTAGGGACATCTGTTTTATTAGATAGTTGTTTAGAATATTATAGTAAAATAAATAATAATTTTAAGTTTTTACATATTTCTACTGATGAAGTTTATGGTAGCTTAACTAATGATGAACTATTTACAGAAAAGACATCTTTTAATCCAAGTTCACCTTATTCAGCTTCTAAAGCATCATCTGATCACTTGGTAAATGCATGGAATAAAACATATGGTATTAAAACTAATATTATAAATTGTAGTAATAATTATGGCCCCTATCAATTTCCAGAAAAGTTAATTCCTTTAATAATAATAAATGCAATCAATCAGAAACCACTCCCTATTTATGGAGATGGTAGTAATATTAGAGATTGGCTATATGTTGAAGATCATTGCAATGCAATTTATACTGTTCTATTAAATGGAAAAAATGGAGAAACTTATAATGTCGGAGGAGGACAAGAAAAAGCTAATTTAGAAGTTGTAAATACTATATGTGAGATTTTAGATAGAGTTAATCCTTCTTCTAAATTAGGGTCATATAGTAGCCTTATTAATTTTGTTGAAGATAGACCAGGACATGATTTTAGATATGCTGTTGATTATAGTAAAATAAAAAATGAGTTATCTTGGGAACCAAGAGAAACCTTTATTTCTGGTCTTAATAAAACAGTTACATGGTATTTAAATAATCTAGATTGGATAAAACTAATTACTGATAATAAATATAATTTAGATAGGTTGGGAATAAAGAATGATTAAAGGTATAATATTAGCTGGAGGGTATGGTAAAAGACTTTACCCAATAACAAAAGTTATAAGCAAACAATTATTACCAGTATATAATAAACCTATGATTTATTATCCTCTATCAACTTTGATGTTATCTGGTATAAAAGATATTTTAATTATATCAACACCTTATGATATAGATAATTACAGGTCATTGTTGGGTGATGGCTCAAATCTGGGTATTAAAATTTCTTATGAAATCCAAGAAAAACCAAATGGATTAGCTGAAGCTTTTATAATTGGAGAAAAATTTATAGGTAATGATGATGTTTGTTTGATTTTAGGTGATAATATTTTTTATGGTAAGATTATACCTGAAATATTAAAATCTACTAGTTCTGAATTAGTAGAAAATGATGAGTCTATAATTTTTGGATATTATGTAAAAGACCCAGAAAGATATGGAGTAGTTGATTTTGATAATAATTTAAAAGTAAAATCAATCGATGAAAAACCTATAAAACCAAAATCAAATTATGCTGTAGTTGGATTATATTTTTTTAAGAATGATGTAATTGAATTTGCTAAAGATTGTAAACCTTCTGATAGAGGTGAATTAGAAATAACTTATATTAATAATAAATATTTAGGTCAAGATAGGTTGAATATAAAAATACTGAATTCTGTTTTTTGGCTAGATACTGGGACACATGATGCTTTAGTGGAAGCTTCTAATTTTATAAAGACTGTAGAAAATAGAGAAGGAAAGAGAGTTTCCTGTTTAGAGGAAATAGCCTATAAGTATAAGTATATTGATAAAAATCAACTTAAAGAAGTTATTAATAAATCATCAGTTGATGATGCCCTTTATTTAAAACAGCTCATCTCATAATTCCAGCTAATTTGAAAATTGCTATTGTACATTATTGGCTAGTCAAAATGAGAGGAGGAGAAAAAGTATTGGAAAATATATGCAGAGCATATCCTAATGCAGATATATTTACACATGTGTATAATGAAAATAATATTTCAAAAATAATTACTTCTCATAATATTAGAACTACATTTATAAATAAGCTTCCGTTTTCAAGATATCTATATAAATATTATTTGTTATTAATGCCATATGCACTTAAAAAATTAGATTTAAAAAAATATGATTTAATTATTAGTTGTGAATCAGGTCCTTCTAAAGGCATTATAAAAAATAAAAATTCATACCATGTTTGCTACTGCCATACTCCAATGAGGTATTTATATGATATGAGAAATGAATATTTAAAAAAGTATAATTTTTTATCTAAAAAAATAATCAATTCATTTTTTAATTACTTAAAAAAATGGGATTATATGACCTCTCAAAAAATTGATTTAATTATTTCAAATTCAGAATTTGTATCTAGTAGAATAAAAAAATATTGGAATAGAAATTCAATTATAATTAATCCTACTATTAATCTTGATGAATTTTCTATAAGTAAAAGTAAAAAATCATATTATATTGTTTTATCAGAGCTTGTTAGTTATAAAAGGATTGATATTGCAATTGAAGCATTTAATAAAAATAAAAAAGAATTATATATTGTTGGCTCAGGAAGTTTATTAAATAAGTTTAAAAGAATATCAAAAAAAAATATAAGGTTTTTAGATAATGTTAGTGATATGCAAAAAACAAGCTATCTATCTAATGCTCAAGCACTAATTTTTCCTGGTATTGAGGATTTTGGTATTACCCCTCTTGAATCATTAGCTAGTGGTACACCTGTCATTGCATTTAAAGATGGAGGAGTACTTGATTATCTTAAAGAAAATGAAAATGCTATATTTTTTAATAAACAAACAAGTAATTCTCTAAATAGAGCCTTAGTTAAATTTGAGGAAAATAAAGACAAATTTAGTCCAGATAGTTTAAGAAGAACTATCTTAGAATTTTCAGATCAGAGTTTTATTAACAAATTAAAAAAAATAATTAATAAGAATTTTAAGAATGCAAATTAAATCAATAAAAGATATTTTAAATAAATCTTCTAGGGTTTTTACTTTAAGAATAATTTCAATTATTTCAGGTTTTTTCTTAATGTATTTGATTACAAATATTTATGGCGCTGAAGGTATGGGGATATTTGCATTATCGCAAACCATATTAATGATAATGGTTATGTTATCAGTTTTTGGAACCGATACTGCATCACTCAAGTATAGTTCTGAACATTTTAGTAATAATAACTATATTAAATTAAATTCATTTTATTTTAGTATATTTAAATTTGTTATAGTACTATCATTTTTTATAAGTATTATTATTTTCTTCATTAAAGGAGAGTTGTCAGATTTTTTTAATAAAAATTTATTAAATCATTCATTGTTTTTTATATCATTATCTATCTTGCCAATGTCTTTTATTAATATTAATTCTGAGTCTCTAAGAGGTATAGGGGAATATAGCTTATTTACTGCTTTTAGATATGTTTTAATCCCAATTTTTACGATTTTATTTATATATATTTATGATGATAGTAGTAATATATTAATTCCCATTAAAGCTTATGCTATATCTGTATGTATTGTATCTTTTTTAAGTTTTACTTTTTGGCTTAAAGAAATTGAGTTCTTTAAATATTTTTCTAATATTAACTCTAATTTAAATGATGTTATTAAATATTCCTTTCCAGTACTTATATCTAATTCAATGCTTTTATTAATTCAATGGGTAGATATAATCATTTTAGGTTATTTTGAAACATCAAATACGGTAGGAATATATAGTGTTATAATGAAGATATCATTATTTTCAAGTGTAATATTATTTTCAATTAATAGTATTGTTGCATCAGAATTTTCAAAATTATATTCATTAGATAAGATGGATGATTTAAGAGATCTTATTAAAAAATCTTCTAAAATTATATTTTTTATAACAATTCCAATTTTAATTTTAATTGTTTGTTTTTCAGAATTTATATTAGGTTATTTTGGATTTGAATTTATTATGGCAAATAAAACACTACATATATTAATTGCTGGTCAATTTGTAAATATTTTATGTGGTTCTGTAGGATATATATTAATGATGACAGAAAAGCAAAATGTTTTTAAAAATATAATGATTATTGCTACTTGCATAAATATAATACTCAATATAATTTTAATTCCATTATATAGTATAAATGGGGCTGCTATTGCTTCGTCTGTTAGCTTGATATTATGGAATGTGATTTCATTTAGCTATATTTATAGGAAATATAATATTTCAACAATTTGGTTTATTAGATAATATGTTTAAGATTATTGAAAAAGATTTAACAAATTTCTCTACAATTAGAACTAACTCGTATGCTAAATGCTATGCTGAATTAAATAGTACTGATGATATTAAAGAAGCAATAGATTTTAAAAATAAAAATAATTTAAAATTTAAAGTATTAGGTAATGGATCAAACATTTTATTTTCTAAAGAATACTATGATAATATTTTATTTTTAAAATTTGGAGATGGGTTTAATTTTATAAAATACTATGATAATTATGTAGAAATAGGTTCATCTTATTCATTAATTCAAGCAGGTAGAGAATTAATATATAAAGGGTATCAAGATTATATTTTTTTTAGTCTAATCCCTGCAACAATTGGTGGAGCTATTAGGCAAAATGCAGGTACAGGCAATAATGAAGAAATAAAGGATGTATGTTTAAGCTGTAAAGTTT
>CAYVBB010000034.1:0-11045 GCA_964448515.1 uncultured bacterium
ATTAGCAACATTAAGCATTTGGACATTACCTGGAATTTCTGTTGAAGCAACAATTACAACTGATTTAACTAAATCATCATTCTCTACATGCAACTTTCCTGAAAGAGGTAATATTCTCTTCTTTTTTATTGAAGCATTCTCTAATATTTTTAATCCTGGAGTATAAGACTTTGACATTATTTTAATGGATACTCATTAGTTTGAATTGACCAATTTCTAATAGAATCTTTATTATATGTACTAAAATCAAAATATCTTCCTCTTCCATCAAGCATTATCCCGACTTCACCACCAAAAATCTTTCCCTCAAATTTATTTAATCCATTAATAGTATAATTATTTTTCATTATTAATTTAGTTTTAACTTGGGTATAATCAGCTTCAACCAAAAGAATTTCCCCAAACTTTAATACTCCTTTTATTTCCTCACCTTTAATTTCAAAAGAAAATTCTAGAATATCCTCATCAATATCACCTTTTCCAATTGGAGCAATACAAGTACCTAATCTTACTAAACAATCCTTATTAAACACTTCTACTGCAGCTTTTTCATGAACCTCAGATAAAACTCCTAGTTGTGGCATCATAAAAATTGAATCTACAGCAATCTGAGTAATTCCTTCAGGTAAAAATGCATCAACAAGCATTCTGTATGCTTGTTCTCTCCTTGGAGCATGCGATAGAACACCTCCAGAACCAACAATCATATCTAACTCATTCATATTAACCAAAGTTTCACCAGACATAGTTTGATCAAAAGTATCAGATATTGTTCTTTCCTGTTGAACCCCTTTTAAAGAAACTGCAAATTCTTTATGCTGAATAAAGGATAACCTCAAAGCTTCTCTAGCTATTGATTGCTCAATAATTAATTCTTCTAAAGTTTGAGGAATTGTAGTCGGCCTAATCATTTTATTAGCAATACGATTTGTTAAATCTTTTTCATCTATTTCTGAACTTATCCATCTTGAAATATTTTCTATTCCAGTTTCAGCCAATACATTACAAATTGAATAACTCATACCGTAATTAGCACTAACAGTTCTATTGAATTTTTTATTAAAAACTGAGAATACATCAGTTGTTGCACCCCCAATATCTACACCTACAACTGAAATATTTTCATTTTCTGCAATTTTCTTTATTATTTCTCCAACTGCTCCAGGTGTCGGAATAATAGGATAGTCTGTCCAAGTTAAAAGCTTGTTATATCCTGGAGCCTGAGCCATAACATGCTCCATAAATAAATCATGGATCTTATCTCTACTTGGCTTTAAATTTTCTTTATCTAAAGTAGGTCTTATATTATCAACAATCTTTAAATCTGTTATATCACCTAATCGTTTCTGGATATCATTGATAGCATCTTTATTACCAGCATATATTATTGGTATTTTAAAATTATTTCCTAGTCTAGGATTTGGATTGGCTGTCTTAATTACTTCTGCTAATTCAACAACATGTGATTTAGTTCCTCCGTCAACTCCCCCTGATAATAATATCATATCAGGTCTTAATTGTCTTATTTTTTGAACTTTTTCATGATATTTTCTACCATCATTTGAGGCAATTATATCCATAACAATTGAACCTGCTCCTAGAGCAGCTCTTTGTGCACTTTCTCCTGTCATATTTTTAACCACACCACCAACCATCATTTGCAAACCTCCACCTGCAGAGCTCGTTGAAATATATAAATCTACACCAGTGTTTTCATTCCTTGGAGAAATAATTCTATCATCAATTAAAATTTTTCGTCCAGATAATTCTTCAAGCTCAATAATTGCATTAATTACTCCACATGTAACATCTTCAAATGGAGCTTCAACAGTTGTTGGAGCTTCACCGCGAAAAGTTAATCTATATTCATTATTTATAAGCTCAATTAAAATGGATTTAGTGGTTGTTGATCCACAATCTGTTGCTAGAATAACTTTTATATCTTTTAAATTTTCATTCATAAAACTAGATAATAATAATATGTAAACATTGGAACAACAAATAACAATGAATCAAATCTATCTAAAAAACCTCCGTGACCTTGTAATAAGGTCCCAGAGTCTTTAATAGAAAAAGACCTTTTTAAATATGATTCAAAAAAATCACCAGCTTGACCAAAAACACCTGAAATTAATCCTAATATTATTACATCTATTAAAGTAACTATATAAAAACTATTTGTAAAATAATGATATTGATACAATAAATAGATAAATACTGTACATGAAAAATAACCAGCAATACAACCTATCCAGGTTTTATTTGGGCTAATTTTTGGCAATATCTTTGCCTTCCCAAATTTTGAACCAAAAATATAAGCACAAGAATCTGTAATCCAGACAGATAGAAACATGCAAGAAACAACCTTAAAACCTATTTCAGGTAAATTCCTTAAATAAATAGCCCCTTGAAACAATACTCCAATCCAAAAAAATGCTAACAATGAATAAAACATATTTTGAAGCTTATTTTCTTTTACGTTAAATAATGAAGAAAAAATTATAATCAATAAAGATAAAAATAAAAATAGATGAAATATATTATCTGGAATAGGAATAAATAAATATAAACAAAGGAATACTAAGTATATAAAATAAAAAATAGGTAGATATAATGAGAATGATTTTAATTTAATCATATTATTAAATTCATAAGTACTAATAAAAATCACAATAAAGATAAAGAGTGTAAAAATAGATCCTCCAAAATATATAGTACTCAATAATAAAGGTGCTCCTATTAAATTGACTAATGTTCTTGGTTTTTTATCTTCAATCATTAAATATTAATGGTGCATATATTCACCATCTCCTTCTTCTATAATTTTAATTTCGACGTTTGCAGTGCCTTGTTCATGAAAACCTAATTTTTTAGCAGCTCCAAAAGAGCAATCTAATATTCTTCCATCTACATAAGGACCTCTATCATTAATTCTAAGAATTATTGATTTGTCATTATCTAAATTTGTAACTCTAACAACAGTATTTAATGTTAATGTTTTATGAGCTGCTGTTACCCCATACATATCATATACTTCTCCATTAGCAGTTAATTTTCCATGAAAATTTGGTCCATACCAAGAAGAGACGCCTCTTAAGACACCGTTTGATTTAATTCTATTATTCTTTATGTTCTTTTTATTATTAACTTGATTGCTAGCTCCATACCTTGGAGAAACTGTACAGGAGGTTGTAAACAAAAAAAGAACCAAAAATAATTTAACTATCATTATAATTTCCAATTAATTCAGAGACATCCATAATCTTTTCCTTAATTAAAAATGATTCTAAATCATTATATAATGTATTTATTAAAGATGGATCTCTGTAGTTTAAAGTACCAACTTGAACCATTGTAGAACCAACTCGAATAAATTCAACAACATCCTTAAAAGATACAATTCCACCCATACCTAAAATAGGGATATTAACCTTATTATATAATTTATGAATTTTTGCTAAAGCAAGAGGTTTTATTGGAGGACCTGATACTCCTCCATATTTAGTACTCAATACCATATTACCTGTTTTATAATCAATTGCTAAACCTGAGAATGTATTTACAGCACTAATAGCATCTGCACCACCATTTTCTGCTGACAAACCAATTTCTTCTATATTAGTAACATTTGGACTAAGCTTTATAATTAAAATTTTATTTGTAATTTTCCTTAATTCTTGAGTTAATTTCTGAGTTATTTCTTTATTTAATCCAAATTCCATTCCACCCTCTTTTACATTTGGACAAGAAATATTAATTTCATAACCAATTTGATGACCATTATATTGCTCAATTTCTGCTAAAACATCTAAATAATCTTGAATTTTTGAGCCAGCAATACTAATAATAAAATTAGTATCAATTTTATTTAATTTAGGAAGTTTCAATTTACAAAAATTTTTAACTCCCATATTTGTTAAACCTATTGAATTAATCATACCAGAATTAGATTCATAAATTCGGGGACTAGAATTACCTTTTCTTTCTTCGATGGTAATAGATTTTGTAATTATACAACCTATTTTATTTAAATCTACAAAACTATCAAATTCATCACCATATCCGTATGTACCACTAGCAGTTATAAGAGGAGAAGTAAATTCAATATTTTTTAATTTTATTTTAAGCATGACCATCTAAATCTTTATCAATTTTTTGACACCAAATCAAATACTTATATATATCATTTATTAATTCAAATGGATTTTTAATGGCATATTTCCATCCACCAGGGTAAGCAGTAGTTAATCTCCAATTAACATATTTAAATGACCACTTCCTCATTGACCATATTATATGTAACTTTGATTTAACTTTATTTCTCCTTATTTATACATCAAAATATATTATAATATTATTCATTAATAAATAATTTATATTTTTCATTGTAAAAATTAATATCTAATCTATCTAATTCTAAATTATTTTTCAATGTATATATATCATTTCGTTTAGCTTTATCAATTAATAAATTAAATAAATTACTATCTTGTATATTTATAAATAATAGAGAATCCCATTGACTATCTTTATCTAATATTGCCATTGAAGATAGAGAATTATTTACATTGGTAATATCTCCACTATTATTGATTATATCCTTATAAATTGTAATAGCTAAAGAATCTAAATTTAAATTTTTATATAATATAGATGCTATATTAATTCTTACAGAATCTAAATTTTTATAATTTATTTTATATAAACTGTCATTAAAATGATAACGATTTAATGCTTCAAGATTATTTTGACTAAATTTCTTAATTTCTCTATCTCTTCCATTTTTAGCTAAATCAAAATAATAAATACTAGAATCATAATTATTATCAAAAAAACCCATAGCTTTTCTATAATTTATTTTTTGATTCAAATAACTAATTTTATAATCTAACATATCTTTAATTTCTTCTATCCTATCTAATATTTGGATACTATAGTTACCATTTGGATGGGCACTTAAATACTTATTATAATAATATATTGTACTATCAATATTCTTTTCATAATTATCATAAATTGTTCCTATTATAAATAAAGACTTCTCATCTGAATAGTTACTATATATATCATGAAATGTTTTAATTGATTTTTTGCGCGATACCAATAATAGTTCCCATGCATCATCTATAAGGGAATCTAATTTAGTTAAATTATTTTCAACCTTATAAACTTCGTCTAAATCAAGTCCTGCATCTAATCCTGAATTTTCAAAATCTAACAAAAGCATTGATTTATATTTATAATTTGAATCAGGATAATTATCAATGATATCTTGAAATTTCTGCAATCCTAAATCCTTTAAATCTAAATCATAAAATAATATCTGAGCAGACAAATACATTAGTGAATCAACATCCATATTTAAAGATAAAATGTCTTTCTCATTTTGTTCTAAGGTTACATCAGATTCAGATAAATCTAAGTCAGAACTTTCTATCAAATATTGGACATCATTAAATTCATTAATAATTTTCATATAAGAATCAGATTTCTTCCCATATTCAGAAATCCTTGAATGATCAATAGATTCTTGAAAGTAAAATTTAGCTTTTTCAAAATCATTATAAAATTTTAACTCTATTTTCCCTAATAGAAAATACACATTACTAACTTCAGATTTCAATGTTCCATTATCTTTATATATATCCAACAAATCATTCAATTCATTATTAGCTTTTGAATAATTTTTAGAATTTATATAATTTTCTATCAATCTTAAATTATAAGAAACTTTAGATTTTAAATTCATTTCTAATTGGATATAACTATTTAATTTTTCAAAAATTAATTCAAAATTTTCTAAATAAGTATTGTAATCAATCCATTTATTAAGTAAATCATTATTTATATTTTGATTATCTAAACAATATTCAATTTGATTTATATAATCAATAGCATCAATGTAATTTTTATCATTTTCTGCTATTTTTAATAAGTTATAATAAATAGGGATTTTTTGGGTTTTATTTTGTGAATAATCTATTGCTAATAAAGAATTTTTTATTACACCATCAAAATTTTCATTGTAATTATTATAATCAACCAATGTTAAATAAAACATGACCTTTTCATCTTTATCTAAATCTTTAGCATTAATCATAGATATATAGAAATTAAATTTATCTAAATCACCCATCTTTAAATTTAATTTTGATAACATTATAATAGACTTATTAAAAAAATCATTTTCATTATACTCATTAAAAATTCTTTCAAAATAATACTTAGAAGCAGAAATTTTATTTTGATAAAAACTAGACATTCCTAATATAAAATATGCATCATCAATATACTTAGTCTCATTGAAATCTCTCTCAATAATTTGAGCATTCTTTATAGCTTTATCAAACAAAGTATTAATTGATACTAAGTTTTGTTGATTCCCTGATTCTTCTATCTCATTTAGTGCTAATAAATCTAAAGCTTCATTATAAAAACTATCTGCCATATAAAATGTATTATAATATGCCAAAAAATTATTTTTTGATTTATTTTTTACAGGATTAAAACAACTAAAGAAAAGTAAGAGTAAAATATATATTTTAATAATCAATTGTTATTTATTTTAAATGTTTATTTAAGAAATCACCCATTGCTTTATAAAAATCAAATTGATTTTCTTCATTATAGAAACCATGACCTTCATCATTTTTAACCATATAAGGTACATCTATACCTTTTTTCTGTAATGCATCTACTATTTGATCTGATTCTGATTTTTTAACTCTAGGATCATTGTGCTATAAATAAAGGTGCTTTAATTTTATCTATATGTAATAATGGAGAGGCACTTGCTAATAATTCTTTGTCTTCTTCAGGGTGACCGACCATTTCATACATCATGGTTCTATAAAGCTCCCAATATGGAGGCATACTTTCCATAAAAGTAAATAAACTAGAAACACCGACATAATCAACACCGCATGCATATAAATCAGGTGTAAATGCTAAGCCTGCTAATGTCGCATAGCCACCATAAGATGCACCATAAATTGCAACTTTATTAGGGTCAGCTATTCCCTCCTCAATCAACCAATTCACCCCATCTGTTATATCATCTTGCATGCTTTTCCCCCATTGCTTAAAACTTTTCTCCCAAAAACTTCTTCCATACCCTGTGCTACCTCTATAATTCATTTGGAAAACAGCATATCCTTTATTAGCTAAATATTGTATTTCAGAATTAAACCCCCAATAATCTCTTACCCAAGGTCCTCCATGAGGATTCACTATGATAGGTAATTTATCTCCTTCATTATAATTAATAGGTAACGTTAAATAACCATGAATAATTAGTCCATCTCTTGATTCATATTTAACTGGTTCCATCTTAGACATTTCATCAGGATTAAGCCAAGGACTTAAATCTGCTAATTTAGTTAATTTATCTTCTTCAATATCATAATAATAATATGTACCTCTTGACCTATCACTAAAAGCTACAATTATTGCCTTCGATTCATCTTTACTAAGCCCCGAAACTCTAACTTCTACTCCAGGAATTTTATTTTCCAAAGATAATTGCAAATCTCGTCGCCAAGCATCATAGAATTTATAATTTTGTTTATCAGTATAAAAGCTAACTCCCGTTATAATTTTTCTTTTTTTCGATTTCATAAGACCATAAACATCTACATCTGGATGCTCAAAGATAAGATCCGTTTCAGTACCTTCTTCTAGATCAAATTTATATATAGAACTTTTATCTCTATGTCTATTTGAAGATACATATAATTCTTTATTATCAAATGTAAAAAATAATGGTGATACTGATTCTTTAAAATTAGTTGTTAATATTTCTTTAAAATCATCTTTTTCATTTTCTCTATATAATAAACTGGAATTCACCCCATCAGACGTCATTGCAACTCTTAATTTTCCATTATTATCTGTCATCCAGCCAGATATATTACCTGGATTTTCTGCAATAAGCTCTAGATTGCCCGTATTAACATTTAAGCGATAGACATCATGAACCTGAGGATTTCTTTTATTAATTTCAACTAACATAAAATCTTCATCTTCTTCTAAATCATCAGTTATACGAGCTTGAATATTATCAAATGGTGTTAAATCAATATCATTACTACCATCTAAATTAACAGCATAGATATGAATATTCTCATCTCCACCTTTATCTTGAATATATGCAATTCTATTATCATTGAGCCAAAAATAACCATACAAACTTCTTTTTGAAGCTTTTGTTAATCTAATTTCTTTATCAGAATCAATAGGCTTAACATATACATTCATCCTTCTATTCCCATCTTCCCACGGTTTCATATATGAAATATATTTACCATTTGGTGAAAGTTGGAAACTAGATTTTTCAGGGTTTCTAAAAAAATCTTCTAGAGGAATATTTGGTAATTTAGTTTTATTTACATTAGAATCATTCAATGAACAGCCTCCTATTATAATAAGTATTGAAAGAAAAATTTTATTCATATATACCCTTTAAATTAGTACATAAATTATCAATCTAAAATAAGATTCACTAGCATAACTACATCAAGTACATTTATAAAATTATCAGAATTTAAATCTGAATAAATACTTTCTAATTCTGAAGGATTTTGAGATCCCAATATAAAACTAACTAAAGAAACGATATCAAGAACATTAACAAAATCATCCTGATTAATATCACCTAGCATATCATTTGAGGTATTTAGCAAATCATAAATAACAGATAACATCCATTCAGTATCAATTTCATTATTTGCATAAGCAATTATACCATCTTGATCTATAATAAAATCTCTAGGGTAGGGAGAACCATCGTTTGGCATATAATATAGATCATAAGTATCACCTCCTTGAACTCCACCTGAACTACCAGAATCATATAATATAGGAAATGTTAAACTATTCTCTTGAATAAAATTAGAAATTGTATTTTGATTATTTGTATTTGATATTCCAACCATTTGAACATTTTCTTGATCAAAATTAAGCCATAAAGTTGTTTCCATATCCGATAACTCCGGACTACATACAGGTCAATTAGGTGCAAAAAATGCTAAGATGACAATTTTTCCAAGATTATCAGATAATTGAAAATTTCCATTACCATTAGCAATTATTGGTAAATTAAAATCAGGGGCTGTATCACCTATATTAGCACCATTAATATTTCCATTTGTCTCACAAATTATTTGTTGTTCATCAGAATCATTACTAAAGATTCTATAACTTCCCGAAGAATTATTTGAATTTGCTGTATATGTAATTTCTATTATTTGACTTTGACCTGCAACTAAATTATCAAGATTAGTATAAGAAAATTCATCATTAGTTGTATAAGCATCAACTACATCTAATACTTGATTACCATTGTTAGATACTATAAGCTCCATCGTATATGATTCTCCATTATTAACATAAGGATAATTAAGCTCATAAGTATTTAAATCAATATCTGGACCAGAAATATTTCCAAATTCAAAAACTTGTACAGATGCCCATTCAGCAGAGTAAATATAATTGTCTTTTGTAGCAATTGCCATTGTTCTTCGTGTTGTATTTTTATATCCAACTAACTCTAGATTAATACCATCCCATTCTAAAATTTCTATATCATCCCAATCAGATACAGCTAACTTATCTTCAAACACTTCTATTCTATTGGCCATTACAGAAGTATCATATGTATCTAAATAACATGGAGCATGCATAAAACAATCAAAAGTATAACTATTATCATTCATTAAGAAGGTGTATGTTCCCTCCGTTTGATATACATCAACACCATCAGATCCTTTAGCAAAATAAACAAGCCCATCACCAAAAGCAATATCTCTATAAGTTGCTATCTCAGAATTTAAAAAAATATTATCAATAGGAGCAAAATCATGCTGATTATTATAATACATATAAGCTAAAGAATAAATTGAATTTTGATCTGCGACATATATCACAAATTCATAATTTATATGTTCAAATGGTTCCATCTGTACTGCCCAAGCATTAACTGTACTAAGAGTATAAATATGTTCAGGATTAGATGGGTTAGAAATATCATAAAATAAAACTCCATCTTCATGTGCAGCAACTGCAAGAAAATTTTCATGTACATCTAAATTTTCAAGAATATAATTATTTGTACCAGAAACAATTCCTAAATATTGCGGGTTAGAAGGATTACTAATATTTATAACTCCTAAACCATTACTAGTTGTAACATAAGCATAATCACCATTTGCAACAATACAATTTGGTTTTGTTCCACCACCACCTTGACCTCCTCCTCCACCCGATAAGCTAAGATTATCTAAATGATTTAAAATTTCTGGATTAGAAATATCATAGAATTCTATTCCACCTATCATACCTGAAATTATTAATAAATCATCTTGAATTTCAGCATCTAAAATATGGGATGCTGAAGGATTATCATAATCATGTAAAATCAAATTAAGAGAATAAAGAAAGGTCATATTAATACATAATAATATTACCTTTTTAATAATCATTTATGCCTCTTTCAATGCTTGTCTCAGATCTTCTATAATATCTGTTTCATCTTCAATTCCTACAGATAATCTAACAAGACCATCTGTTAATCCTCTTGCATGTCTTTCTTTTACAGGGACCTCAGCATGAGTCATTGTAGCTGGATGTGTAATCATTGTTTCAACAGCTCCCAAGCTTTCTGCTAATAAACATAATTTAACATTATTCATCAAATGTTTACCAGATGGTATCCCTCCTTTTAATTCAAATGAAATCATTCCGGAATATCCTGACATTTGTTCTTTAGCTATTTCATATCCAGGATCTGATTTTAATCCAGGATAAGCTACTCTTGAAACTTTAGGATGCTCTTGTAAAAACTTTGCAACAGATATTGCATTTTTATTATGACGTTCCATTCTTAAATGAAGGGTTCTTAAACCTAACATAGTTAAGAAACAATCAAATGGACTAGGAACAGCACCTATTGTTTTTTGTACAAATTTCATATTATTAAATATTTCTTCATCATTTGTAATGATGACACCTCCAATAATTTGATTATGTCCACTAATATATTTTGTAGT
>CAYVBB010000035.1:0-10641 GCA_964448515.1 uncultured bacterium
ACTTACCAGTATTCAAATGGTAGTGGTTCTATTAATAATTTAACCTTTGAAGGATTATCAATTTCTTCCAACCAAAAACCTGCATTTGTGTATGAAAACCCTCTCTTATTAGGAACCTTTGATAGTGAAACTTTCTTTTTATATTTCAATTCTTTTACAGTTGTATCTTGATTATTAATAATTTTTAAAACAAATCCAAAAGATTTACTTGAATTACTATTTTTAGATATTTTTGTTCGAGAAATTATTTTTATTGTATAATCTTTATCTTTATCTAAAAATTTTCCAAAATTTGAATATTCTAAATAACCTTTTTTATCTAAATGGTAATATGTTCTTGTTTTATTTTGATCAGAAATTTTAACAATTTCAAGATCTTTACTATTATTTGGCTTTACTGGTAAAGAATATGCAAATGTAACAATTAAAAAAATTAATTTAAATAATCGAGTCAACCTCATCCTCCTTCATTTTTTTTCTTATTTCGAAATGACTATATAATCCTACAGATAACGACATCAAAATTGAAACAATAAAAGCAAACCAAACAGTTTTAACATTAAATTTTTCAATATCATAATATAATTTTCCTTCTTTAACTATATTTTGATTAGGATTTAATAAATAATCCAATCCATAATCATATAAAAGTGAATTTATATTTTTAACATTAATGACAGGTATATCATTATCTAAAAATTGATAAGATATAGATTTTTTGAAATCTTTAGAAAATGATTCTAAGTTTTCATCATTAAAATAAATTTCAGAATAATCATCTTTTAAAATCGGATTAATTATTCCACCCTTTATAAAACTCTTACCTTTACCTGGACCAAGCGAAGAAGCACTTCCTCCGATATTAACAAAAGCAGAATAATCATTTATTTTTTTATATAAGTCCATTTTTTTTAGAATGTTTTTTTCTAAACTTGATTCATTTATAAAATCTACATCATACTTTGCAATCACTTCTTCAATTAATTCAATTCCCTCATCAGAAAGATTCTCTCCTATATCATTTTCCCCACCTATTGAACAACCAATACTCTTATAATTAATTATATTATTATCATTTAATTTTTTTTCAATTTCCAACCAGGAATTATTTACTGTATTTGCTCCCCATGATGATGAACCTATCGATGAGATTATAACTGGATTTAGATTTAATACTTTACAAGCAGATAAAACAGCTATATTTGCTCCAGGAAATGATCCTGTCATAGATATAGCGATAGAATCTCCTGATTTCAAATTAGTTTCTTCGAATAAATCAACAATAAAAGCACTAAAATTGGGATTTGAGGTTGCTACTTTAGATTTTAAAATTAAACTATCAGTGTATTGAACCGTAGTTATCTCTGAACTCTTATCACCAATTAAACCAGTTTTATAAATATCTTCCTTTGAAATAGTTTTATTTTCTTTAATAATTTTTATTGATTCTATCATAGTATCAACTACTAAATACTTTCTATCTATATTAAAATTATTAATATAAGTTTTTGAATTAGATACAATATAAACTAGAGCAATATTAAATATAGCTAGTATTAATAAAATTCTTGTCTTTTGTATTTGAGGTCTAAACATTAAATACTATATATATAAATTAACATTAAAAAGAAATGGACTATACTTGATTCAATCAAAACTACAGATACAGTTCTTATTATACCTTGTTTATCCATCCAAGATGCTATAAGACCGGGAATAATAAAACCAATATACTCTAAGTAAAAATAGTCTCTAAAAAATAAACCAATTAAAAAAGCAATTAATAGAGATAGAATAACTCTTCTTCGTCCAAATATGATAATATAACGTGACAAAAGTTTTACTATTAAAAAGCTAAAAATACCAATAGAGAAAGTTATTAATACTGAATAAAAATCTTGTAAATGTAACGCAAAATAACCAGGAACAATTAGCCCACCTCCCATTACACCCAGCGTTTCACTAAAAATTAATCCTACAAGCATCCCTATTCCTATAGCTAGGTACACATATTGAGCATATGGTAAAACAAAACTGTCTATGTGTAATGCAAAATTCATATTTTAAATTTTTTTAAATTATTTATAAAATCCTCACCCCATCCAACTATATTGCCTATTCCAACTACTGTATATTGATTTAATTCTAATATGTAATTTATAACATCATTTTGATTTGATTTCATTGTAAAATTTTTAATTTTTGTTTTATTACCATGCTTAGCTATTTCTGCTTCTACATTATCCGCTCTTATTATAAAGAGATCCGGATTAATCCTATTTAATACTAAATCAATTAGTTGATTAGTTCTATATCTTCTATCATCTCTAGAATTTAAGAAAAAGCATGTTTTATTTTTTTCTTTTGATTTAATAAGCTCCCATACTTTAAAAGTTGAGTCAGGATCATTTGCAGCAAATGCGCTTATAAATTTATTATTATTATCTAAATGCCAAATCAACAATGCTCCTGGATCAGGCTTGGTTTTAAGCATACCATCTAATGCTTTTTTTCTTTTTATTCCGATCTGTTCACAAACAGCTAAAGCTAAACCAACATTCTCTTTATGTTCTAAATAAGGCATTTTATCCATATAATCTGAGTCAACATTATAATCATTAGAATTAATTATCTCTGAATTTCTCTGATTTGCAATATTTTTTAAATATTTTAAAGATAATTTTTCTGAAGTAAATACCTTAGAATTAAAAGGAATAGTATTAGAAAGAGAATAAGCAATATCTTCAATAGTATTTCCCATTTCATCAACATGATCTCTTCTTACATTAGTAATCACTCCTAATGTAGATTTTACAATTTTATGCTCAGAAATCCATTGATACTGTGGATTTACAGCCATACACTCCATAACTAATGCATCCGGAGATTTTTTACCAAAAAATCTAATTAATTTGATTTGTTCACCAATAGTAGCTGTCCTTAATCTATGTAATTCTAAATCTTTACCCTTTTCATTAATAATCCGTGGTATAGTTCCAGTTGTTTTAGCAAAAGTTTGCAATCCACCTTCTCTAAGTCCAGCAGCAATCAATCTAACAACACTTGATTTACCTCTAGTTCCATTAACATGAATTCTAATTGGTATTTTATTTATTGCATTAATATGTAATCTTGATTCAATGATGCCAAGTATCAAAAGAATTATTATTATACATATTAAAGCATTTATTGATATTAAGGTTAATTCCATCTATTAGAAAGAAATTAGCTTATGAATTAAGAATTATATTTATAATCAAAATTACATCTAATATATTCACATTACCATTTCCATCAACATCAGCAATATAAATACCCATAGAGTCTAATTGTTCAGCATTTATAATATGATTAACAGTAACAATGACATCTAAGATATTAATTTCTTCATCTTGATTAGGATCACCTGATAAAGTTTGTATCGGATTTCTTGTTGTAATGAATATTGCTGTTTCATCACTCAATATCATCGAACTTTGTGGATACTGATTATTAAAAGTATATTGCAAACCATCATTAGACAAATGATTTTCTATACCAACAGTACAATATGCTCCGTGAAGTGGTGTTCCCCATCCTCCATAACTACCTGTTGAAGTATTATTAAATTCTTTATATTGAATTTTAATTTCGTTATCTCCTGTTGGTGTTAAATAAGTATCATCATATAATATCATTTGAAAAGTTTCAACTGAGTTATTATTTTGAGTTCTCATTTCTGACCATTGAATAACTATATAATGCTCGCTTTCATATTTATAAATTTCTGCATTAGAACTAGTTTTTAAATCATCCCAAAAAGCTGCAATCATAGGAGATGGTCCCCCTGCTCCTGGAATAGGATAATTTCTAAATGAAGTTATATCAGATTCTCCAAAAGTAATCCAGCCATTTGTGTTTATTGTTATTTGATTATATTCTATTCCATAAAATTTAAATGAAAAAGGCAAGTCCACAGTATGTGAACTAGAAGATATACCATTACCATTACCACCATCACTCATTGGTAAAACGGTACCTAATCCTCCAAAATCTTGATCAATTTCTATCCAATCGTATATTGGACACAAATTATAACCAAGATCATTAGAATCATATATATAATAACCATGTAAATCAGGACCTAAAGGATCATTAATGTTTGCTTCACCTACATTTAATGGGAAATATATATCTTGATTATAACCCTCTTCACTAATTATACTAGCATGCATATTTATTATTGAACCATTTATTGTATTAGAATCAATTAGAACTCTAGCATTAACAAAAGATTCTGATACTTCTCCAGATAAAATATTTCCAAAATCTGCAATATCTTGAATTATATCAATAGAATATCCAGAATGTAATAAATTTAATTGGACATTATTTAAATCCATATTCCCAATATTTTTCAAATAAATTTTGATATCTGATTCTATTCCAGGGCTTAATTCTATATTATCCACTAAATCAAAGTGATCAAAAACTATAAATCCTCCATGAACATCTAAATTAATATTTGATTCCCAATTATTGCCTGAATTATCAGAAATATTTAATCTTAATAATAAATCTTCACCATCAACAATATTACTATCTAATTCTAACAAAAATGAAACATCTTCAGATTGCTCTGGATTAATTTGATTGCTAATGTTTGATAAATTAACAATATTAACTGAATTTAATTGAGAGCTTAGTTGCGCTTGAATATCATATGCAATATCTTGGCTATAATTAATTAATGGTATCGTTAAAGAAACTGTCTCTCCTGGATTTAAAATTCCATCATCATTACCATACGTTGTTTGTCCAAAAGAATCATCAATAATAATATTGTCATGATTTACACTTAACACAACATTATCATTATTATCAATATTAAAACTATTTTCAATAGGAATATAATTTTGTTTAATAGCTGTTAGAAAAACCTCACCAGAGTTATCATAATCCAAATCAAAGCTAACAAAGCCAGTATTATCGGTATATTTTGAAAGAAACACTTCATCATCACCCTTTAACAAAGTGATAAGAACATTTTCAATTGGCAATCCATCATCACTTGTAACACTTACTTCAATAAAATTTGTTCCATATGAAATATTTTCATAATGATTCAAATACATCATGCTAGGTGTATCTGACCATAGCAGTAATGCTGGATCTCCAATTAAATTATTCCAGAATGAAAAAATACTAACTCTATCACTAGGATTATCAGGATAAGTACTTAATAATGCTAACTTTGCATTAGCTACAATTGCTCCTGCAAGCTTCATGTCTTTTGAAAAAATACCATCATACATTCCCATACCAACAATATTATTAAACATAGTATGAGTTCCTGTTGTAGCTGTACCAACAGAAGCAACAGCACCTTTTGGATTACTTACTGAACCAGCTCTAAAAAAATCTTCACTTAAAGAAGTTGAATTATAATCCCCTGTACCACAAGTTAGAAAGGTAGCAAATGGAGTCTTGTAATAATTATTTGCAGAATTAATATTATTAGAATTAAACCCACTAGACCCATAATACCCTCTATAATTCATATATAAACATCCATCTTCTAATTCATTTTCCATCCAATTTGCATAATTACCATTTCCATAGTTAGTATTAACATCATCAAATCCATATTGATTCATTATATTTTCTATATATTGATTAGTAATAATCGTAGATTGACCAGATGAACTTGGATCACCACATAATGCAGCACTCTCATACCAATCTGTTCCAATTTGAGATAAATATGTTGCTTTTTCATAAGCAATTGTTTTATTGATAACATTATTTAAATCACTATTTGAATTAACAGATATACGTCCAATTAATACCTCGGGTAATAAATCAGTTCCATCTAACTGAGTATAAGGCAAATCACCAGCGCCTCCATATCCTGACCAATTTTCTGTATAATAGCCAATACTATAGCTACCTCCTGTATCCCCAATTAGCCCAACTATTTCAGGAGGATTTTCCCAATTATCATAAGCATTTTGAATATAATTTTTTACACTTGATGAACTTGATCCTATTTCATCTGTCGAAACATGATTTACTATATAGCCTGATTTATGTCTCCAATCAAATAAATTCTGAACATATGAATTATTATATGATGAACCTCCGCATATATATAAGATTGAAGGAGACTGATATTCATCAGATCTATTACTAGTTTCATAATTAATGATTAAATTTTCATAAAAATCTTCAAATAGTTTTGATTTTTTTTGCTGTTTATATTCTCTATGTGTTTGAGTTTGATATTCTTCAATAAATATACTTACGTTTTCTATAGACTCTAATTCACCCGTTGACAAATTAACTCTGAAAGGATAAAATGTAATCTGTTTTACAACTAACCCTCTAAAAACCATATAATCAGAAACAATTAAATTACTTTGAGGAAAATATTGATCTTGTGAATTAATATTATTTATAATTTTATTTTTACTCTTATCATCTAAAAAATCAACAGATATATTTTCTGAAGTATAAAATACGTCAATATCTAAGCCATCTTTAATTTGATAAAAAGTTGAATATGAAGGTAGAATAGTCTCCTCAAAACTTATCTGATTTGAGCTTAACTGACTTTTCAAATTATCTATCTTATCTATCACATCACCTAATCCTAATTCAAATTTACCTAAACTATTATTTTTTATAGTAAAATTTGAATTAGATATAAGCAAAGAGAAAGAAAACAATATAACTATATAATTTTTACAAATATTAACCATTTAATAAATCTCTATTTCCATGTTAATTTATAGTATAATTGACATTATCATTAATATAACTTTGTATCAATATGTAAATATAATTCTAAATGATATAATAATTAAAATAGAATTATTAATATCTACGACGATTATTCACAGTTTAAATTATTTATATCAAATTAACATGTTGTTACATAAATTATGTAAATAAAATAGTGACTATAACATAAATTTGACTTTATGTCCAATACACAAGGTTAAACTTTAATTAAAGAGGGAGATAAGTATGATTAAAAATCTTAAACAAAAATTACAAGAGGGTTTTACTCTTGTTGAAATATTGATTGTTGTTGTAATTATTGGAATTCTAGCTGCTATAGCTATCCCTACATATTTTGACTATGTAGAAAGAGGTTATGCTTCAGATGCAAAAGTTCAAATGAAGAATATATTAGAAAATTCAAAACTATATTACTCTGAAAATGCAGAATTCCCTGAAGATGTTGAAACTATGAATGCTGAGGGGTATGCTAATGTTCCAAGATCAACTCTAGATAAATGGAATTTTACTATAGATTTAAGCTATGATGATACTGAAGGTATTACAGGCCAAGTTACCGCTGAGAGTACTGATAAAATGAAAGGTGGAGCTGGTCAAAGTATTATTTTTGAATTAAAAGATGGTAAGTTTTATGGCTATGGTGCTGAAGAACAAGAAGGCAGTTAAGAAATAAAATGAGCCAAATAAATGAACTATTAGAATACTCCATGAAATCTGGAGCATCAGATCTTCATTTGAGCGTAGGTTCTATACCTATGGTTAGAATTCATGGTATTATGAATAAATTGAAGTTACCAAAAATGGATGAAAATACCATGAAGGCAATCAAAAAAGATATTCTTAATGAAAATCAACAAAGAATATTTGAAGAGAAATTAGAAATTGACTTTTCTTATGCTCTGAAAAATTTAGGAAGATTCAGAGTTAATTTTTTCAAACAAATCAATGGCCTCTCTGCTGTTTTTAGAACTATACCTGCATCTATAAAAAATAGTGAAGAGCTTGGGATTGCTCCTATTGTTAATCAATTAGCAATGAAAGAAAAAGGACTGGTTCTATTAACAGGACCAACTGGTAGCGGAAAATCAACAACGTTAGCAGCTATGATTGATCACATCAATGAGAATAAAGCTTGCCATATAATAACAATTGAAGATCCTGTTGAATATTTCCATACATCAAAAACATCAATGATTAATCAAAGAGAACTTGGTCAATCAACTCATTCATTTGCAAATGCACTTAAATCTGCATTACGTGAAGATCCTGATGTAATACTAGTTGGAGAAATGAGAGATATTGAAACCATTCAACTTGCTTTAACTGCTGCTGAAACTGGACATTTAGTTTTATCTACCCTTCATACATCAAGCGCAGTTAAAACAATTGATAGAATAATAGATGTTTTTCCTTCAGGTAAAAAGGCTCATATTCGTTCAATGCTTTCAGAAAGTCTTTTAGCTGTAATTGCTCAAAAACTTTTACAAACAAGAAATCAAGATGGAAGAGTTCCTGCATGTGAAATAATGGTAGCAAATTCTGCAATTAGAAACTTAATAAGAGAAGATAAAATTTATCAAATACCTACAATCATACAAGCCGGTGCTCAAGAAGGTATGCATACATTAGATCAAGACTTGCAAAGGTTAATTCAAAAAGGAAATATAGATAAAGATTCTGCTATTAAAATTGCTGATAATCCTGAAATTTTTGAAAAAGGAATTTTTTAATGTATGGTAATTCAAAAAAAAATATATGGATTCACTCTAATTGAAACATTAATTGGTATACTTATGACAACAATAATATGCTCAACTTTATTTTTAGGAATTACTCAAGCTAAGCTTTATTTAGAATCAATTAGGATTAAAGAAAAAGCCTTTATTGAATTAAAAAACTTTACAAATGAATGGAAAAGTATGATAGCTACTGGTGTAAGCAATTTCCCATCAGATTCTAACTCAGGGGAAAAAGTTGCATTAAAAACTGATGCAAATGGAAATACTACCATTGAAGGAAAGTTATATAAAAAAATAACTAGAGCTACAAATTCAGGACAATATTCAGTCTATTATAATATTCAGACATATATAACCTGGGATAAAAAAAATCTTTTTTTCACTAAAGAAAGAGGACTTTTAGATACACTATCATTTAATACATATCAAATTCAATTTCATATAGAATGAAAAAAAGCATGAATATTAAAACAAATGGCTTTACATTAGTTGAATCACTAGTAAGTATACTGATTGTATCTTCTATTTCATTTTCAATGTTTTTTGCATTTTATCAATTACAAAAGAATTTAGTAAATGAAGATTACAAGTCTGACATGATAAATTATGGTAATAGAGTTCTTGATGATATGGAAGATGAAATAATGAAATCATACCAACTAGTAAAAATTAATCAATCATTAAGCAATACTACTTTAGAACTATATTATAACAATACACAAAAAAAGATTAAATATTTAGTAAGCCTAGAAAATGGTATAAAAAAAAATAATGGTGAATCAAATAGATATACTCCTATAGATATATATAATCCTAAAGATAATGAAAATAGATATAAATATAAGATAACTAATTTTGAAATATCTCAACCTACCTTAACCGCAGGGGATGTATGGTCTTATGAAGCGAACATGGCACGATATGCTTCTTATGAAATAAAATTAGAAATAGATTTATATAATTATCCAAATGATAAAGTTATTGAAACTCTAGAATTTAACAGAAGAGTTTTTTCTCCAGCAAAGTTTATTTATAATAAAAATACTAATAATGTTTAAGCAACTAAAAAAATATCAATCCGGAATTACTCTACCTATTACAATATTGTTTTTATTTATAAGCTCTGGAATACTATTTTCTTTTATTTTAACTATTTATGAAAAAGATTTCCAAGTTGAATATAAAATAGCTCAAACTAAAGCACTTTATAATGCTGAATCTGGAATAGCGCTTGGTGCATATACAACTTTATATAAAAAAGATTATATCCCAGATGCAACAGCTGATTCCTCAAGCTATATTTATATTGATAATATGGGTTATTATTCTATAGGATTATTTGAAGGTATAGATGATGAACTATTTCAACCTATTCGAGGTGCAAATTCAACAGGCTATGCTAAAGTGAAGCATGTCCTTGGGTTAAAAGAAATAGAAATTCAAAGAAATAAAGTATTAAATTTAGGTCACAATTCATCGTTATCAGATTATTTATGGCTAACTGATTCTGAGTTGGCTGGAGGTGCTCCTTGGTCATTTGATAGTGGAACTCCTTCATTTAATACTAGAAGAGAAAACAACTGGGGTTCTGGAGACCAATTAAATGCAAGCTGGGAAGGTGATCCTATATGTGATGTTGGATTTAAGACCAATGGAACCTTTGTAACAAGTCAATTTGGAGTTCCTAGCTTTGACATCACAGTAAGTGTTGTTGAAGATGAAAATGGAGATATACATTATCCTGATATCCAATCAGGAAGTGCTTCACAAATATTTCAAGGAGAACCAGCTCTAGATACAGTTAAGACTACCTGTCTACCTCCTCCAGGTTATGAAACAATGAAAAGAGTAATTGAAAATAGCAATGAACATTTTACTTTTGATGCTACAGAAAAATTAAACTATAATTCTGCAACAGGTTCTAGAGACACATTAATAATGACTGATATAGAATTTTTTGTAGAAAATGCAGTACATGGTTTTAGAGTTAAACAATTTTGGTTTTTGAAGCCACCTTATTTTAAAGAAGATTATAATGTAGGATATCCTTATATGTTCAATCTTCTAATAGAAAATTTTTCAACAGATTGCCCTACAATTGGAGGACAATATGATATAA
>CAYVBB010000036.1:0-10456 GCA_964448515.1 uncultured bacterium
CCTTCTCTATTTAATAAAATCAAGCTTATTAATTGCATCATCCCCAATGATTTCATATCTAATGCACCTCTACCATAAATAATACCATCTTTAATTTCTGCACCAAACGGATCAATACTCCAAGCATCTAAATCAGCAGGGACCACATCAACATGATTTAATAATAATAAAGGTTTAAGATTTAAGTTTTTACCTTTAATTTCAGCTAATAGATGCATTCTCCTTGGATCTTTATGAACAGTAAATGTCTGATATGATATTTCATTTTCCTCACATAAATCAGCGAGCCAATTAATTGCTTTAGTTACATCTCCAGGAGGATTGCTCGTATCAATTTGAATATATTTTTGTAATAGACTAACAGATTCTATCTGAACTTTATCCCAATTAGGATTAGCAAAAATTGTTGAAAGAAATATTAATATATGAAAACAATATATTAATTTTGATTTTATAAATATATTAATCACATAATAATTTATTAAAAAAAAGGCTCATTTTGAGCCTTTAATTTTTATTTATAAATTGTAAATTATTCTATGGAATTAATCATATTAATAATCTCAGCTTTTATAACATCATCTATATCAGCTGTCCTGGGAATGGGTGGAGGAATAATTTTACTTGGAATTATGGCAATTATAATCCCAAATGGATATATGGTAATTGCATTACACGGCATCATACAGTTAATTAGCAATACTACACGTACTTTTGTTTTTAGAAAATATCTTAAAAAAGATTTAATTAAAGAATTTTTAATAGGTGCAATAATAGGTGCTGGTCTTTCAGCCATAATAATATTTCTATTAATAAAATTTTTTGAAGTTAGTTCAGCAAATGAAATAAAAGTTGATTTTTTAAAACCTCTAATTGGTATTTTTATTATTTGGTATCTTTTTTTAAAGGGACAAAAAAAAGAAAAAAAATCTAAATCATTTATTAAAGTAGGAAGTATTAGTGGTTTAGCCTCTATTTTTATTGGGGCAACTGGACCACTGATTGCACCATTTTTTCTAAATAGCAATCTAACTAAAGAAAATATAATAGCAAATAAGGCTGCATGTCAAATGATTACTCATTTAACAAAAATTCCTTTATTTATATTCTTCTTTAATGTGAATTATATTCAAGAATACAAACTACTTTTGCCATTAATACTAGCAGTATTTATAGGGACAAACTTTGGTAAAAAAATACTAGATATGATTCCAGAAAAACTATTTATTAAATTATTTAAAACAACTTTGTTTATTATTGCTATTAAATTAATTTTTAGTTATTAATAATTATTTATTAATAAAAATTGGAATTAAAGAAGAAAGTAATATGTAGAAACCAAATAAAATTGTCATCTCAAAACTTAGACCAAACCAACTTGCATTTTGATAAAACATTATACTAGAAAATAAAAATAATTTTATTAATCCGTATATCTTAAATGATTTTTTGTTATCCAAAATTGAAGAATAAATAAAAATATATACAAAAATATAACCTGCATATAAATAATTCGAATTTAAAGATTGATTATCAAATAAAATAAATAGATGGAACATCATAATAGATGCAAAAGAATATTCTATCCAAGAAAATATAACAAAATTCCTTGGATTATAAGGATTGTATTTTTTTTGATCATAAGGATTTAATATTTTTTTAACAGGATATTTCAATTTAACATCATCAGGCCTCCACCCTGTTGGCATAAACCAAATTCTAATTTTATCTAAAATATTTCTAGTATTCCAAGAATCTTTTAACAATTGCCATAAATGTTTAAAATTAATAATTATAGGATTCCATGTTGAAGCAGGTGTCAATGTTCCATACACAGGCTTTACTTTAGATAACTCCTCTTGAAATGTCCCAAATAGCTTATCCCAAACAATAAATATTTGACTATAGTTTTTGTCAATATATTCTGGATTTATAGCATGATGAACTCTATGATGTGACGGTGTTACCAAAACATATTCTAAGATACCCATTTTATCAATAAGTCTTGTATGATACCAAAATTGCATAAACAAATGTATAGGTCCTAAGATAGCAAAAATATAAGCGGGGATACCAAGCAATGCTGCAGGAATCATTAAAACGGCAGCATAATTAAATGTTTTTGAAATTGATTGCCTAAGTGCACATGACAGATTAAACTCTTCGCTTGAATGATGAATTACATGTCTATTCCAAAAAATATTAACTCTATGATTTAATCTATGTAACCAATACCCTGTAAAATCCTGCACTACTAATGCACATAAAATAATTGCCCATAATTGGTCTACTTTATATATAGCAATTTTTTCAACTAGCCATGAATAACTAACTATAACAATGCTTATTTTAAGAACATCCTTTATTAAATTAGTTATACCAGAACTCAAGCTAGATATCATATCTGAACTTCGATTAACAACTACTCCCCTATATCTAGCAAATAATTCTTCAATTCCAATAAGGACCATAAACAAAGGGACAGCTACAAATAATGATGTTAAATAAAAATTCATTAACTATCATTTCCAATTATAATATTAACAATCAAAATAACATCCAAAATATTAAGAGTATTATCAGCATTAACATCAGCTATTGATATATATTCATTATTTATTACATAATCAACAATAACTATAATATCTAAAATATTTACTATTTGATCATTATTTATATCTCCAAGTAGTTCATTTGAACCAATATCTAGAAACTGATATAAGAAATTATATGAATCATTTTGAATTTGATAAAAATATTCATTGGGTCCTCCTGCCCAATTTCCATTTAATGTCCCCCAATATTCATGAGGCTCACCTTCTTCAATATAAACTTCATTTTGTATATTAAGTTCATCTAATTTCTCATGGATTTGATTTGAACCATAGACAATAGGTAAAGCTATATTAATTGTAAATGGTAACCCAGAATCATAAGGAACAACTAAGTCTGAGGTCCCATGAAACATAATAGCAGGGATATTATCGTCTGCTTCTATCCAATCTAATTCACCTATAGCTCCCCAGCAACTTACAATAGCAGTTGGCTTATTATTATGAGAGAAATTATTACCAGAACAATTGACACATCCTAAATCTGGATCACCAAACCCACCAAAAGTTGACTGCGGTCTCTCATCATCATCAGAATAAGCTAAATGCAAGGTAATAAGACTACCTGCACTGCTTCCCCAAAGAAATATTTTACTAGGATCTATCTTTAATTCTTCATGATATTCACGCAAATATCTTATAAGCGCACTTGCATCTTGAACTCCTCTATAAACAGCCCTTTCTCCACTATAAGTACTTACAATATTAAGACCTAATCTATAATTAACATTAACAGCGACATATCCTCTTTTTGCAGCTGAAATAGATAAATCAACTACATCATCTAACTCATTATGACCTGAAAAAAAAGCTCCAGCATGTAGAAAAACAATAACTGGTCTATCTTCAAGTGTATCACCAACAGGCTCATATATATCCATCTCTAAATCAATATCAACAGTATTCCACTCAAATAAAAATATAAAAGGTAAATCAGGAGCATTTCCATATACGACATTCTCTGTTTTCTCATATTCTGAAAAAACCTCATCCAGATATCTTTCTTGAGAAAAAATTTGTAAAGAAAACAATAAAACCAATATGTAAAACTGTCTATTCATAGAACAAATATAATAATTTTTTAACTACTTAGAATAATATTAATTAATTCAATAATATCTAAAACATTAATTGAGCCATCTTGATTTACATCTGAAGCAGCAAATTCTTCATTGCTAGGAACATATGTATCAATAGAAATATTAATAATTAATATAATATCAATAACATCGATTGAACCATCAAAGTTATTATCACCAATACTAAATTGCTCACTATAATAATAAGATTTTTCTTTTAAAGTAATTTGAACTTCTTCAGAATCAGATTTAATTTGATAATAATAATAATCATTGGGATATAAAATTTCATTTAAAGACCAATCCTCCCACTCTACAATACCAACATTATCAAAATATACCACAGACTCTAAAGAATCTGTAGGGAAAGATACCATTCTTAAATCAACATATTGAGAATTTTCAGGAACAATAATATTTTCATAATATTCTAACCAATCAGTAGTACCATCAATATCATTAGTATATTGTGTTTCAATAGTACCGCTACATCTTGATTCATAAAACCTCACACCAATTTTAGCATCATTTGCATTTTCTGTTTTTATATATCCTCTTACTGAAATCTCACTAGGATCTGATATCAATGGATAGCAATAATAATTATCAACTAATGCATTATCAGTATTATCTGGAGTTCTAATCATTTTAATTGAAGAATTGCCATTCCAATAAGTAGAACTATCTAAGAAAGAAGTTCTCATATTCCAATAATAAGTATTTTTATTTACACAAGAATCAACAACTGGATTAAAATCAAAATCACCCATCCAAATAATTTCTCTTCCTAATCTAAATTCTATATCTTGTGAAGAAATAATATCTTCAATATGAAAGTTTTTATCTAATTTAATTGGTTTAGAAATAAAGCCACCATTATCATCTTGCTCTAAAACCAAAGTTGTATCTTTAGAAAAAGAATAAAATGGTTCTCCATATACTAGTTTAGCAAAATTATTTTCTCTATCGATTTTCATATAAGTATTTAGTTTCCTAGATTTCATAGACAAAAAATCAAGGATATAATTTCCTATCTTGCCCGTTGCTAAATTTGGTAAATAATAATTTAAATAAATTGGAATTGCTTTATATTCAATAAAACCATTCTCATTAAAACTTGTATTTAAAATTAATGAGGACCAAGTCTCTGGAAAATTTTGATCAAATATAAAATTTCCAAGTGAGTGAGCAATAAGTTTATTATTATATAATTCGAAACCTTGAATAACATGCGGATGATGTTGAACAACAATATCAGCACCAGCATCAACTGCATAATGTGCCATCTCAATTGTTCTATCAGTTAACGAATTAAAAAATGGGTTATATTCATAAACCAAATCCATACGATTACTTGGTTCAAAGCTATATTCATAACCAGTATGCATTTGATATACAACAATAGCACTATCAAGAACAGGATCTAAATAATTCATCTGATTATCTATAGATTGCTCTGTCATTGAACAAAACCCAGGAGAATTTTCTCCAGCCGTAAGAATAGGTTCACAAAAATCACCTTCATCTTCACCATTTACACTACTTGAACTAAGGAAAATTATTTCAATACCTTCATCATTTATTATTGAGGATGGTGCACATGCAGATAAACTATCAAGACCAGAACCTCCATAAGAAATCTCAGCATCATTTAAATATAAGTTTGTAGATATAATACCATTTGACATATAATCTAGTACATGATTATTACCTAAATTTAAATAATCAAAATTTACATTAATAAGTTCAGGTACTATTTCAGGACATGAATGAAAAACAATTTTACAACTTTCATAACCAAGATGAGGAGTAGAAGTATCTAATGTAATTACAGATTCTAAATTTCCAACATTAATAAAATCTGAATTTTGAAAATAAGATTCAACCCCATCAAATAAAACACTTGTTCCACATTTTGGTATAATCCCAGGAGAACCAAAACCATCACAAAAATCATCTGGCATTAAACATAGATTATCTTCTAGTTCTTGATTGTTATTACTATAACTGTTTGCATTAGTACAATAATATCTTCTTCCAAGCATTATATCACCAACAAAATTCATGGAATTTTGTGCATTAATATCTACGAAAAATAATAAAAATAAAAAAACTACTTTAGTTACAATCTTCATGTACTTCAGTTTTGAAAGGTTTAAAATGAACATGTTCATTAGGGATAAGGAAACTTGATAAAAGCTCAACAGATATAATATAACAACCAATACTAAAACCTACCCAATTTTGAACAACAAAATCTGAATATACATGACCTATATGAAAAAAACCATGAAACCGAAGACTCCATCTTAAAATTTCTATAAAATATTTTTTTAACATTAATTCTCCAAAATTATATTTATAATTTCTGTAATATCTAAAACATTAACTAACCCATCATAATTTATATCTGAGATACTTAATTCTTGAAAATCTAATTGTGTATCATTAAGTATAAATGAAACTATTAATACAATATCTTGAACATTTAATATAAAATCATAATTTATATCTCCTATCACTGTACATTCTGAAGTATCTTGATACCAAAAATCTGATACTCCAATACATTCAGGATAAGGAGGGCATAGTTTATTCCCAGATATATCAAATTCAAGATAGTCATTATGATTTGAATCTAATTCACATATTGATTCTGGAATAAATCCAGATAAATAATTATACTCTAATCTAAGAGTTGTAATGCTTGTTAATTCATTAATTTCTTCTGGTATAGAGCCTGATAATTGACAATATATATATGCTCCACACATAAGGCTTGTTAACCGACCGTTTTCCCACTCTTGAATTCCAAGTTCAAGAGGATCTACAATACCATTGCCATCTGGACTCCAATTATAATTTTCTCCATCTACTAAAACCCACATCCAAGAGTCACTAGAATCCATAGATGGATTTGGTGAACCACAATAGTTATCCCAATCCTCACAGCCTAAATTAATTTCACTTTCATAACTATTATCAATCATTTTTTGAATAATACTTAAATCTCCATCATGGAAACAGATATCATTAATCTCTACATAACCTTCATCACAATTTTCTATATCAAATTCATCGCATTCAGGCATACCTTGCCATGATGGTAAACTTGTACCTGGAATTTCATCTCCATTTTCATTAACACACCAACAATATCCAGTTGAACCCCAGCATTGCATAGGCTCCCAATTACAATCATCAGTACATTGTGGAATAAAACATCCCGTCATTCCAGCACACTCATCAATAGCAGCTGTTTGCTGATCACAGCAATCCTGAAGAAATACTATATTAGTAAAAATAAAAACAGTTATACCTAACTTAAATTTATTCATATAAATATCCTCTTTTTTTCATATTAAATAATATGATATTGATATATAAAATTTTAGTAAAATTTTGTAATAATTATTATAAAAGTTGATAATCATGTAATAAAAAAGCCTCTATTAGAGGCTTTTTTATTAATGCAAACTATATATTTACAAAAATTATTTAGGTACTACTTTAGTTGCGCAAGGCCCTTTTTCTCCAGATGCTTCAGTGAATTCTACACTCTGACCATCTTTTAAAGTTTTATAACCTTCCATCTGTATTTCACTCATATGGACAAAAAGATCTTTTCCTCCATCTTCAGGCTCTATAAAACCAAAACCTTTTGAATTATTAAACCACTTTACTGTACCTTGCTTTACATCACTCATTTTTATATTCCTTTAATTAACTATATTAGTATAAGAAAATACAATTATTTAATATATATACAAAAGATAAAAAATTATTCATCATTATCTATTAAATGTGGCATATCATGACAATTTTCACTAAATCCACAATTTTCACAAGAATAATGACAGTTAATTACAATAACCTCTTTTTTACATACAATACACTGTTTCTTTTCTATCATAATCAAAAATATTTATTTTAAATTATCACCTACAAAAATTAATATTATTTTATAAAAAATGAAATTCTTAAAACCAAAAATAGTTATTAGTAAATGTCTAGAATTTGATGCATGTCGATATGATGGGCAAATTATTAATAATATTCATATTAAAAAATTAAAGGAGTATATTGATTTTTATCCAGTATGTCCCGAAGTAGAAATAGGAATGGGAGTTCCTAGAGAAACTATAAAAATTATAGAAAATAAAAATAAAACATTACTTTATCAGCCTGAAACAAAAAAAGATTTTAGTACTAAAATGAATAAATTTTCTAAAGATTATTTAAACAGTTTAAATGATATTGATGGATTTATTGTTAAATCAAAATCACCATCCTGTGGTTTTAAATCAGCAAAAGTTTATCAAAAAAAATCTGGAACATTACCCATTAAAAAAGATAATGGTTTATTTACAAGGAACATCTTGTCATTATTTCCTGATTATCCTATAGAAGAAGAAAAAAGATTAAACAATGTTCACATAAGAGAACATTATTTTACCTGTATTTTTACTGTTGCAGACTTTAAAGCAGTTAATAATTTCAATACACTTTATAAATATCATGCAAAAAATAAATATTTATTTATGTCATATAATCAAACACTTATGTCTAAAATGGGTAATATTGCAGCTAATGAAAAAAATGAAAATTTTGATTTAGTTAAGGATAAATATTTCAAATCTTTACTAATTTTATTATCAAAAAAATCTAGATACAAATCGAACATTAATACCCAAATGCATGTTATGGGATATTTTAAAAATTTATTAACATCAAAAGAAAAAAAATATTTTCTAAATAAGTTAGAACTTTACAGGGCAAGGAAAGTATCTATCTCATCAGTTAACAGTGTATTACAATCATGGATTTATAGGTTTGAGAATAAATATTTAATGGACCAAAGTTTCTTCAATCCCTTTCCTGAAGATCTTATTTATAAAGATATATCTAGATTTGAATAATTAATTTAAAATAATATTAATTAAAAGTATTATATCTTGAACATTAACTATATTATCTGAATTTAAATCTGCAGAGCTATTATATCCACTTGATGCTAATACTAAGTTAATAGTTAATACAACATCTTGGATATTAATAATTAAATCAGAATTTAAATCACCTAACAAGTTTTCTTCACATTCTAAATTAGTTAAATACTCTGATGCTGAGGATGGAATTTGTAGTAAGGATTCACAAACTGAGTCATCATTTAAGACATGATACCTTAGCCAGTTCAAAGCATAATCTTGGACTTCTCCATATGGATAAGCTGCAAAGCCATGCCCAGATCCAGCGCCTTCAAACATAATTTTATCAGTAGATTCTGGCATATTAGCATATATATCTTGACCAAGCATACCTTCGTATGCAGTAAGTTCATCAAGCTCCACCTCACCAGCAAAGATTAATGATGGAATAGCATGGTCAACAAATTCTGGAACCAAACATATACAAAAAGTTTCTCCTTCATAAGTATCAGCAGGACATAAATCACAATCTTCAAAAATAACTGTTGGATTTAATGAGATAACTGCTTTTAATGAACTATCCATCATCGCTGCATCATGAGATGCTCCACCACCCATTGAATATCCTGAAACTGAAAAATTATTTACATCAATAAGCCCATAAAGTGGTGAGTCAACTCGGCTATTTTCTTGCTTAATTGATTCAATTGCATCAATAAGTCCCTCACCTCTTTGATAATGCGAATCATTAATTTCATCATTAGGTCCTATCCTCATTGCAATAAAACCATGTGAAGCATAAAACTCTGTCCAATCTGACATTTCAGAGCTTCCTCCTCCATATCCAGGACTCAAAACTATAGATTTATATGGGGGAATACCATCAATAGGATAATATAAAACACCATCTCTATAATCAGATCCATTTCTTAATCCTTGGGATTCAGTTATTGTTACATATTCATAAGGACCAGATCCAGTTCCACCACCAAGATTTTGGCACTGATTTAATTCATCATTCCACTCACAATATGTGGGCCATTCATTACATTCAGATTCAGTAGTTAAATCAGGACAATCTGAATATATAAAACTTAATAAAACTAAACTTTTAAATAAATTTTTCAATATAATTATATTTTTTATTAAATAATACATATAAATTTTAAAATAAAAAAAATGATTGTATTAATAATTTATTATTAAAGATTGTAACAGTTAATTATTAGTATGTAATACTTTTTTAAAATCATCTTTATTATACTTAAAATCTTTTTCCAAAGTATCTAAAATATTGCTATACAATAATGAATCTATAATAGTTGAGCGTGTCATAATCCATCCAAATGTATTATCGGGATACCCTACAACCATATATTCATAGTTTTCATCTAATATAATAACTTCATATGGTGCTTTATAAAATGGAATCCATGGCTTAAGAAATTGAATATCCCATTTTCCTGGAATATTTTCATCAACCACAATACCCTTTTGCTTTATCATTTTTTCTTTATCATTTTTAATTGTCTTATATGTAATTCCAATAGTTCCATCCTCATTTAAAACATAATCATCGTAAGAATTGGTACCACCTTCCTCTATCCAATTTGGAATAAGAGAAAAAACATACCACCTACCCATAAATTTTAGTAAATCTAAAATCGTCTCTAAGAGTTAAGCTTCCGGTTCCCATATTAATAGAATTCTTTAGCATAGTAGCAAACTTACAGATTAGAAATTTTTTATTTTTAATCCCAATACGTTGTTGAAAGTAAAAGACTTCTCCTTCTGCAGTTAATCTTAAAACAATAATTATTACTAAAAATAAAGGAAA
>CAYVBB010000037.1:0-10320 GCA_964448515.1 uncultured bacterium
AAGATACAACAACATATGGAAGAGATCTAAGTCCTAGATCTTCTATTCATGAACTTTTAAATGTCTTAGATAAAGTTGAAGATATAGAATGGATTAGACTTCATTATGCACATCCTGCTCATTTAAGTAGAAAAATGATTAAACAATTTTCTAATTTATCAAAATTAATCCCATATATTGATATGCCAACTCAGCATGGTTCAGATAATATGTTGAAAAATATGAAAAGAGGTTTAAATTCTACCGGAATAAAAAATCGTATAGATTTACTTAGAAAAGCAAATAATGATATTGCTGTAAGAACATCAATTATTGTAGGTTTTCCAAATGAAACAGATAAAGATTTTAAGAATTTAGTGGATTTCATTGAAGAGATACAATTTGATAGATTAGGAGTTTTTAAATATTCAGAAGAAGAAGGGACTAGTGCAGCTTTAGATTATCAAGATAATATACCTAAAAAAATAAAAGAAGAACGATATTCTGAAATAATGAAAATTCAACAAAAAATTAATTTATCAAAAAATAAATCAAGATTAGGTAAAATTGAAAAGGTTATTGTCGATGTGTCTAATGAAGAGGGCTGGTCTCTTGCAAGGTCATATAGGGATGCTCCAGAAATAGATAATTATGTTAAAATTAATCATAAATTAGATATTGGTAAATTTTATAATGTTAAAATAACTGATGCTTATGAGTATGATGTTTTAGGAGAATTAATTAATTAAGAAAAATTTTAAAATATTAAGTATTGATCATATAGCTGTTGCTACTAAAACTTCTAAAAGTTTACGTTCTTTGTTTGTTGATATATTAGGAATGGAATCATCAAAAAAAGAAACAATTGCTTCAGAACTCGTAGATGTTATTAAACTTTATCCTCAGAATGGTGATACATCAATTGAAATTGTTGAGCCAATTGAAAATAATAATATAATAGATAAATTTATTAAAAAAAATAAGCAGGGGATACATCATATTGCTTTGAATGTAGATAATATTGACAATGCAATATCTTTTTTACAATATAAAAATATCCCACTTATTTATGATAAGCCAAAGGTAGGTTCTAGCAATAAATTAATAACATTTATTCATCCAAAATCTTCTCCTGGTGTTTTAATAGAGCTTTGCCAAAAACAATAAACTAATTTGAATATTAAGCAAATAGTCAAAAATCTACCTAATAATCCGGGGGTTTATTTTTTTAAAGATAAAAAGAATGAAATTATCTATATTGGAAAAGCTAAGAATCTCAAAAAACGAGTATCTTCATATTTTAACAAAAGCAATTCTTCTTCCAAAAATAAAGTAATGATTTCCAAGACAAATGACTTGGAAATTATTGTAGTAGAAAATGAGGTAGAAGCACTATTGACTGAATCAAATTTAATTAAAATTCATAAGCCACGTTATAATGTTTTTATGAAAGATGATAAAACATTCCCTTATATAATTATAACTAATGAGGAATATCCAAAAGTTGAGTTGATAAGAAAGAAAAAAATATTAAAAGATAAGCATATCTATTTCGGTCCATATACGGATATTTATTATTTAAAATCTGTTTTAAAAACATTACATCAAATTTTCCCTATAAGAACATGTGATTATAAATTAATTGATAATAAAAAAATAAATAAGAAAAAAACATGTTTTTGTGGATTTTGTCTGAATGAAAAAACTATAAGTATAGATGAGTATGGTAAGATGATTAGCAGAGTTATTTCTTTTTTAAAAGGTAAAAACAAAGATGTTAAAATATATCTGGGTAATTTAATGAAGGAGGCCAGTGATACTTTTCGTTATGAACAGGCAGCACGATTAAGAAATCAAATAATTGCTTTAGAAACATTTATAAAAAAACAAAAAAAATTAACTCAAAACTTTGAAAATCAAGATGTATTCAATATTTCTTATAAAGAAAATTATGGGATAGCATTCGTAATGAGAATAAGGAATGGCTTGCTTGTTGGTAAAGAGTCATTTGATTTGAAAATTAATAATAAATTTAATTTAGTTAATGAATTAGATAAGTTTATTGTTCAATATTATCATCTAACAATGGATGTGCCATCAGAGATTCTTTTGCCTTGTGAAATTAAAAACTTAGATAATATAAGAAAATGGATGTTTGAAAAATTTAATAAAAATATATCAATACTTTCACCTTTAAGAGGCAGTAAGAAAAATATCTTACAAGTATGCATTAAAAATAATGACTTAAAGTTAAAAGAAATGTTATTTCGAAAGATAAAGAGAAAAGAATATATTCCTAAGATTTTATCAGAATTAAAGGATTCGTTAAATATGTCTGTAGTACCTCGTAGAATAGAGGCTTTCGATAATTCAAATATTAATGGGAATAATCCAGTTGCTGGATTAGTATGTTTTATAAATGGCAAACCTGTTAAGAGTAAATATAGATATTTTAATATTAAATCAGTTAAAGGAATTGATGATTTTGAATCAATGAGAGAAGTAGTATATAGAAGGTACAATAGACAAATTAAAGAAAAGCGTAAATTACCAGATTTAATATTAATTGATGGTGGTAAAGGTCAACTTTCAGCTGCAAAAAGTTCTTTAGATAGACTAAATCTTCAATATATAACTGTTGTAGGATTAGCAAAGAAATTAGAAGATGTTTATTTGCCAGGCTTGTCAAATCCTCAAAATATAAGTAAAACTTCATCTTCACTGTATTTGTTAAGAAAAATTAGAGATGAAGTTCATAGATATTCTGTGAATTTTCATAGACTTAAAAGAACAAAAGATTTATTTAATTCTAGATTAAATAATATCAAAGGTGTTGGTAAAAAAACAATCCAAACTATATGGGATAATTATGATAGTTTGCAAAATTTAAAATCTGATACAATAAAAAATATTCAAAAGAAGACAGGCTTTACAGAAAAGTTTATTAATCAGATAATAAGTAATTTAAAATGAAAAAAATAATATTAATCAGACATGCTAAATCACCTTTTAGTAATATAAAAATAAAGGATTTTGAGAGGCCTCTTAATGAAGCAGGAATATCTGAAGCAAGTTTAATGGGTGAACAAATTAAAAAATATAAAATGGAGGTTGATTGTATTATAACAAGTGGAGCAGATAGGGCATTTAATACATGTAAAATAATTGCTAATTGTATTTGTTATAATATTAGAAAAATAAAAATTGATGATCATATTTACAATTCATCAACTGATTTTATGATAAATTTAATTAATAATATATCAGATGATTATAAGACTGTTATGATTTTTGGACACAACCCTGCTTTACATCATTTATCTCAGATATTATCTGGAGAAATCATAATTAATTTTCCAACTTGTACAATGTATTCTATTATATTTGATGTTAGCTCATGGTCAGAAATTATTAAGGGTAAAAAAGAGTTTATGATCTATCCAGATTTATTTAAATAATTACCGTATATCAATGTATTTCTAGGTATTTTATCTTTAAATTATCTCTATGAAATTTTTCTATATAATACTTTTAGTATGTTTATTTTCTTGTAATCAAGATAAGCATATAAAAAAATATTCAATTCCCAAGTTAAAAAAAGTTGATAAAAGTGATTTTTTTTCTGAAGATAAAGATAAAAAATCATTTAACTGGCTTGTTCCTGGAAATTGGAATGAAGGTATCAAATCATCAATGAGATTAGCAAGTTATAGTATCCCATATAATGATAAAGTTGCAGATGTATCTATAACTAATTTTTCAGGAGATGGTGGGGGTTTACTGAAAAATATTAATAGATGGAGAAAGCAATTAGGACTCAAAGCTATAACTAATGAAAATTTAAAGGAAATGATAGAAGTCAAAGAATCTAAACTAGGGAATTATAAATATATTAAAATTATTAATAAAGAAAATAAAGATACAGCTTTTTTATGTTCAATTATTCAAATTGAAAATAGTACAATATTTATAAAATTAAATAGTACAATTGAGGGAATAAAAATACTTGAAAATGAATTTATTAATTTTTGTTCATCATTTCACTAGTGTATAGTTTTAAAAAATATATTACAATTGTAGGTTCTCCAAAAATTTTTTCATATACAGTTATATGGATGATAGTACTGGTTTCTATTGGTACAATTGTTCAGAAGGATATAGGATTATATTCTGCGCAAATGCAATATTTTTCCAGCTGGTTTAAATGGGTATGGTTTTTACCTTTTCCAAGCGGAAAGTTAACAATGTTAATTATGTTTATTAATTTATCATGTTACTTTTTTAGACCGGGTATATTTTTTAAAAATAAACTAGGTATTACTATAACACATTTCGGGGTTATTCTAATGCTATTAGGAGGTGGATTAACATCTTTTTTTACTAATGAAGGAAGTATTGTTATTGATGAAGGAGAAAAATCAAATTTTTATGAAAATTACTATAATAAAGAATTTGCTATTGTTGATACCTCAAATCCTGATTTTGATAGATTTGTTATTTTTGATAATCCTTTATTAAGCATAAATAACGTATTATCCGAAGAAACAATCCCATTTGATATTGAAATTCTTGATTATTTTATTAATTGTAAACCAATAGCAAGAATTTATGAAGGTGATAATGAATTTAAAGGAATGGCTAAAAATTTTATTTTGCAAGAGATTATATCTGAAAAAGAATATGAAAAAAATATTTCTGGTATAATTTATAAAATTATTAATTCTGAATCTTCAGATGGTATATATATTAATTATATTGGTCAACCTATAACTCAGACTTTAACTGATAGGGATAAAGATTATATGCTTTTTTTAAGAAGACAAAGAACTTATTTGCCATTTGAATTAGAGTTGGTTAATTTTGAAAAGGTTATGCATCCTGGTACAAATATAGCAAAAAGCTATTCTTCTTTGGTTAACTTGATTGAAGATAATGTTCCTAGGAAAATTTTAATCTCCATGAATGAACCGTTAAGACATAGAGGGTATACCTTTTATCAAGCTTCTTTTATAGAAGAAGGATTTAAACAAACAACTGTTTTGGCAACAGTCAAAAATCATGGGAGATTATTCCCTTATATTTCAACAATAATCATGTGTATTGGTATTTTATATCATATGTTTTTTATGCTTTTTAAAAGGAAATCTTTATGATAAATAAAATATTTGGAATAATTGGATTTATTATTTTTTCTTTTGTTCTTTGTGAAGATTTTACATATAAAGAATTGCCTATATTGCAATCAGGAAGAATTAAGCCTCTTGATACATATTCGAGAAATGCTTTGCTTCAATTTTATGGAAAAAAAGCTATTAAGGTTGATGATGGTAATAGTTTTAGTTCAATTGATTGGTTGTTTGAATCTTTTATAAATCCAAATGAAGAATTTGAAAGGGAAATCTTTAATATAAGAAATCCTGAAGTTGCATTTAGTTTAGGTTTAGATAAGAATGATAATCATAGATATAATTTTACTCAAATTATAGATGGTTTTAAAGATAATAAGGATTTATTAGAAGTATTAAAAAAGAAAGAAGAAAATAATCAGACTTTAGTAGATAAACAAATAATTGAAATTTATAATAATATTTTATCATATGATCAAATTTCTCATGGAGTATATTGTTTATTGCCTTTAATTAATTTATCAAATGAAGTTAATCGTGAATTTATGGGCTTAGATTCTAGTGAATCTTTAAGTTACTCATATTTTATGAGGAATATAGATAGGTTTAGATTTTTATTACAAAATTTACTTGATACTAATGAAAATGACTGGAATGAATCTCATTTAGAAATAAGTAAAATTGCTTTTCAATTAGAATCAATGACTCAGTTTCATTATGCTCAATCAATTAAAATTATTCCTGGAAGTGATAATGAATGGTTTTCACCTTGGGAAATGATGGATGGAAGAGAGATGACTCAATTTCAATATGAAATTTTAGAATTATATGAGAAATTATTTTATTATTATGTTAATGATGATATTTTATCTGTTAATAAATATGCTGATTTGATAATTACTAAGATTGATAATAATTATAAGCTTGAGACTTTTTTGTTATCTTTAGAAACTTTTTACAATAAAATAAACATATTTTTATTTAGTATGATATTTTATATAGTTGGATTTTTTTCTATGTGTATTGGTTGGATGATATTTAATAAATATTTGCATATTTTTTCATTTTCATCAATGATTTTAGGTTTTATCATTCATGGAATTGGAATAATCTTTAGAATGATAATTATGCAAAGACCTCCAGTTAGCACTCTTTATGAATCTATTGTATTCGTTGGGTTTATTTTAGTAATGTTTGCCTTGCTTTTTGAATATTTTAGAAAAGATTCTTTAGGTATTTTGATTGCTAGTATTGGTGGTGTTTTTTTACATTTTGTTGGATTTAAATACGCAGCTGATGGTGATACTTTGGGTGTGCTTGTGGCTGTCTTGAATTCAAATTTTTGGTTAGCAACACATGTAACAACAATAACTACTGGATATGGAGTATCATTAGTTGCAGGTCTTATGGGTCACATTTATCTTGTTGTAAATTTAATAAAGCCTAAAAATAAGGTATTGTTAAATAAAATATTTAATAATGCTTATGGTCTAACATTGATGGGTCTATTTTTTACAATGTTTGGAACAATTTTGGGTGGTATTTGGGCTGATCAATCCTGGGGAAGGTTTTGGGGATGGGATCCAAAAGAAAATGGTGCATTGTTAATCGTATTATGGCATTTAATGATGCTTCATTTAAGAGTATCTGGTATTGTTGGTAAAGTTGGTTATGCTTATGGAATTTCTCTTGTTAATATTGTAGTTGCTCTTGCATGGTTTGGTGTAAATCTTTTGAATGTTGGTTTGCATAGTTACGGTTTTACAGATAATGTTGCAATGAATTTATTTTTATTTATTTTAGTTGAATTATTATTTACCTCATCACTTCTCTATTTAATAAAAAGAAAAAGGTAATTTATGTCAAAGTATAAAAGTTTATTTAAATAGTCTAGAAAAGAGATTTATTAAAAGTGATAGTATTATACTTGCAATAATCATACTTCCAATTGGAGCATAAATTTTTGTAGTATCATTCTCGTATGTAAAATCTAAAGATAGGTTTCCAAACCAATTAAGTTTATCTTCAAAAAAATATATAAATATTCCAATGATTAGTAAACAAATTCCAGAAATAATTAATATTTTTGATATGCTCATATCAATTTATTTTGAATTATAGTTTTTATTAAAAAATTTATCAAGTTTTGGCTTTATAACAACTTTGCAGTAGGGTTGTGATGAATTATTCTTATAATAATCCTGATGATAGCTTTCTGCCTCATAGAATATCTCTAGTTTTGTAATCTCTGTAACAATTAAATCTTTAAATTCATCATTTTCATTTAAAATTTTTTTATATTTTTCAGCAGATATTTTTTGTTCATTGCTATTGTAGAAAATAGCTGATCTGTATTGTGTCCCAATATCTGCTCCTTGTCTATTTAATGTTGTTGGATTGTGATTTTCAAAGAAAACTTGTAGTAATTTTTCATAAGAAATGATATCAGGATCATATGATATTTTGCATACTTCTGCATGATTTGTTTTTCCAGTACAGATATCATTATATGTAGGTTTTTTTGTGTTTCCTCCTGTGTAGCCAGATATAACATCTGATACTCCATTTAATTGAGAAAAAATTGCTTCAACACACCAAAAGCATCCAGCTCCGAAAATTGCATAATTCATAAATAACCCTTATTAAAATTGAATTTATTTTTTAATTTTTAATATGAATAATTTAATAAAGATACTATTTTCTTTTATACTTATTATTTCTTGTAATGATGATAATCCAGTATCTGTTGACGAATGTAATAATGATATTGATCAAGATAGTATTTGTGATGATATTGATAGTTGTATTTGCATTCAATTTACAAAGGATAATGGAGCAGACCCTTCGTTGTTAGAAAATCAAGATTGTATAGTTGAGAATATTTGCTTAACTAGAGGTGGCTCTGGAGCATTGTATAATGCCTATGTATATAGCAATTATAACGAAATGTTGGATGCTTATAATAATGGTGATAACGTTTTAATTCAATGGGCAGAAGGTACCGTTGAGGAAGCTGAAAATGGTGTTTTAGTTTTTTGGAATGGATTAACTAATGAAGCTGGTAATTTCGGTCAGCTTGTTCAATTACCAGATAGAGATATTGTTGCTTACCTAGTTGATTATGGTATTTATTTGAATTTTAATTTTTTAAGCTGGACTTCCGGTCAGCAAGGTGCAGGTTTTTCGTATATTAGAGATGTTCCTATCATTTTACAATGAAATTATAAGAAATAAATAAAATTACTTCAAAATAAGAAATATTGTCATTAATATATATGTAGTGAAAATAAACAAAACAAGACAATATGGCAGGTTTTAAGTTAACTTCAAAATATAAGCCATTGGGTGATCAGCCTAAAGCAATTGATTCTCTTATCAGTGGGTTGCAAAATAATAATAGAGATCAAACTTTATTAGGAATTACTGGTTCCGGAAAAACTTTTACTATTGCAAATGTAATTCAAAAAGTTCAGAAGCCAACGCTTATTTTATCTCATAATAAAACTTTAGCAGCTCAATTATATGGAGAGTTTAAATCATTATTCCCAGATAATGCTGTAGAATATTTTATTTCATATTATGATTATTATCAACCTGAGGCTTATATGCCTGTTACTGATACATATATTGAAAAAGATTCTTCAATTAATGCAGAGATTGATAAACTAAGGATTAAATCATCCACATCTCTTGTATCTAGAAGCGATGTGATTGTTATTGCTAGTGTAAGCTGTATCTATGGTGTTGGTTCACCTAAAGAATACTCAGATTTGTTGCTTTCAGTTAAAAAAGAACAAGTAATTTCTCCTAAGGAATTATTCAAGTCTTTAGTTGATATTCATTATATAAGAAATGATATGGTACTTGAAGGTGGTATATTTAGAGTTAGAGGAGATATAGTTGATATATTCCCTATATATGATGATCATCCTATTAGATTAGAGTTTTTTGGTGATGAAATAGAAAAAATTTCGATTTTTGATTTAATTACCGGAGAAATTATAAAAGAAATTAATGAAATAACATTTTATCCTTGCAAAAATTTTGTTACATCAAGAGATACAATAAATAAAGGAATAAAATTAATTAAAAAAGAATTGTTTGATAGATTAAAGTTTTTAAGAAATAATGGTAATTTACTTGAAGCACAAAGGCTTGAACAGAGAACTTTTTATGATATAGAAATGATGTTAGAGCTTGGATATTGCTCAGGTATTGAAAATTATTCAAGACATCTTGATGGAAGAAAAAAAGGAGAAAGACCATACTGTTTATTAGATTTTTTTCCTGAAGATTTTTTGATGATTATTGATGAATCTCATGTTACAATACCCCAAGTCCGAGCTATGTATAATGGTGATAGATCAAGAAAAGAGACATTAGTTGAGCATGGATTTAGATTGCCATCTGCTTTAGATAATAGGCCTATGAAATTTGATGAATTTGAAGAAAAAATTAATCAAGTAATTTATGTTTCTGCTACTCCATCTGAATATGAAACTTTATTATCAGAAAATAATATTGTAGAACAAATTATTAGACCAACTGGATTACTTGATCCTGAAATTGAAATTCATAAAACAAGAGGTCAAATTGATTTCCTGATAGAGAATATTAAGAAGGTAGTTAAAAGAAATGAGAGAGTTTTAATTACAACAATAACAAAAAAATCAGCTGAAGATTTAACTGATTATCTGAATTCGATGGGTTTACATTGTCAATATATGCATAGTGATATTGATTCGATTGAACGAGTAAAGATTTTACGTGGACTAAGATTAAAACATTTTGATGTTTTAATAGGTATAAACTTATTAAGAGAAGGTTTAGATTTGCCAGAGGTTTCATTAGTTGCAGTAATTGATGCGGATAAACAAGGTTTTTTAAGATCTAAATCATCTTTGATGCAAGTTGCAGGAAGAGCTGCAAGAAATATTAATGGTAGAGTAATATTATTTGGAGATGTTTTAACAGAAGCTATGAAATATTTAATAGATCAGACTAATAGTAGAAGAAAAATTCAAAATAGATATAATAAAAAAAATAACATAACCCCTAAAACAATATTAAAAAACATCGATGAAATTAAGTCTACTACTGTCGTAGCTGATAATGATATAGAAGAAATTATCAATGATGAAATAGAAATTCAAATAAATAAACTTGATTCAATAGAATTAAAAGACAAAGTAAAAGAAATTGAAAGAAAAATGTT
>CAYVBB010000038.1:0-10113 GCA_964448515.1 uncultured bacterium
TGCTTATGCAATGCATAATGACCCAATGTCAGCATTTAAGCTACCTATTGAAGATGGTGTGGTTCAAAGCTCTGGAACATTAGCAGCAATGGTCCAATATCTTTTACCAGCAGGTTTAAGAGGATTGATTGCAGCTGGAATATTATCTGCTTTAATGAGTTCCTTATCCTCTGTATTTAATTCATGTTCAACTCTTATAACATGGGATATTTATAGAAAATATAATCCTGATAAATCTGAAAAAAGCTTGGTCAGATTTGGTCAAATGGCTACGGGTGTTTTGGTTCTATCAGGTATGCTGTGGATTCCATTTCAGGAGTCATTGTCAGCTGGAGGATTATTTACATATCTTCAAAGTGTTCAAGCATTAATTTCTCCTCCAATTGCAGCTGTTTTTCTTTTAGGTTTATTTATTAAGAGAATTAATTCAGAAGGTGCTATGGCTGCTCTCTATACAGGTGCAGTTTTAGGTGTTTCAAGGCTTGTGTTTGAAGTTTATGGAGTTGAAAATATTTTAACACAGCCATTATTTTTGCATTTTGCCTTGTATTTATTTTTAGTATGCTCAGGCGTTATGATTGCTGTAAGCTATCTGACTCCAGAGCCTGATTATAATAAAATAAAAGATTTAGTATTTCAAAAATTATCTGGGGAAGAAAAAACAAACTACTTTTCTCAAGATGCAATTTTAACGTACATATTGATCTTGAGTGTATTTTTAATTTGGTTTATATTTAGTTAAAGAAAGGAAAAGGTATGAAAAAAATATTAATATTAATTTTATTTGCTTTTGGTTTATCTACGGAGGTTACGTTTAATGTAAATATGTCAGAGCAGGAAGTTGGAAATGAAGGCCCAACATTGTGGATGGGCGAGTTTTATCCAGATCCAGGATTTATTATGACAGATGATGATGGGGATCAAATTTGGTCATATACAGTAGATTTAGATCCAGGTACTTACACCTATAAATTTAGAAATGGGTGGTGGGGTGATTGGAATACTGGAGGTGGCTGGGAAGATGTTCCCAGTGAATGTGAAGTAGGCACTTGGGGTGATAGAGAAGTTGTTGTTGGAAATGATAGTATGGTAGTTGATCCAGTTTGTTTTAGCGCTTGTTCATCTGAGTGTGTGCCTATTATATATTCAAATGTTACATTCCAAGTAGATATGAATGATGAGAATTTATCTCCCTCAGATATAGTTTATGTGAACGGTACTTTTAATGGTTGGTGTGGTGCTTGTAATCCTATGAGTGATTTAAATGGAGATGGGATATGGGAGTTGACAATTGAGCTTGGTTCAGGTAGTTATGAATATATATATACAACAAATGGTTGGGAGGGTCTTCAGGCAGGAGCTCCTGTTGGAAGTGAATGTGACTATATATCAACTGACAGCTTTGGTAATTATGGATTTGACTTAATTGGTCAAGATTTACTTCTAGATTTGTATTGTTTTGGAACATGTTATCCTACTTGTGTTGACCCTGTTCCAGTTGATGTAACCTTTAATGTTGATATGTCTTCCGAAGTAGTTGAAGGCTCTGTCCTTATGATTGGAAGTTATCAAAGTGTGGTTCCATGGTCACCATTTATTTTGCCAACACAAATGCAAGATTTAGATGGGGATGGCATATATTCGGTTACACTTTCTCTTTTATCTGATGATTATGTAGAATATAAATTTGTTAATGGAGATATTGTTGAATCAAATGAAGGTATTGGTGCTTGTGGCTCTGATTCAAATTCAACTTGTTCTAGTCCAGGTTCTAATTGTAATAATAGATATTTAGATATTCCAAGTTGTGTTTTAAATGAAAATGATGAATGTATACTGGATCCATTTGATGTTGAGGCTGTAACTTTTAATTCATGTGGAACAGTTGTAGCAAATGTTAATTTTTCAATTGATTTAAATGGAACTGGTTATCCTAATTCTGATTATGATCAGTGTGGTGTTAATGGTTCTTGGTGTGCAACTGAAAGCGGAGATTGGCCTGGCTGGTGTTTTACTTTAGATGATGATAATGGTGATAATGTATTTACTGGGACTCTTGAGAATATTTCTCCAGGTGATTATGAGTTTATTGTTTTTTGTAGTGGATCAGCTGATAATTATTCTGGATGGGGAGTACAGCTTGGCGCAACAGTTGGTTCTGATTGTGATTTTGATAATTCTGATGAATTTGGGAATTACGGGTTTACTATAACTGATTCAGATGTAGATGTGTCTTATTGTGCAGGTTCGTGTGATGAGACTTGTTCTGGAGGTGGTGATAGCGGTGGAAATAATTCTAGCTACACTGTTTTATTTGATATAGATGGTCTTAATGATTGTGGCTTTACTAGTGTAACTGGAACATTTGATAATTGGTCAGGTTGGGGTGCAACAACAGATACTGATATGGAAGCACAAGTACAAAATGGAGATTATGAATTTGTTATTTTATGTGTTAATACAAATATAGACTCATGGTGGAATGATATTTGGGGATCTTCAACAATTTATTATGCTCCTCAAGAATCTGAATGTGATTTTATTCCAGATGATGAAAATTATAACTATGGATTTACTGTTTCAGATGATGATTTACTTGTTCAATATTGCGCTGGAACTTGTGATCAAACTTGTTCTGGTAGTGGTGATGATGGTGGTGATGATGGAGGGAATGATACTAACCAAATTGATTTACCTGTAGATTTTGAAGATTCAATGGTTGATTATACAATGTCAGACTTTGGTGGTAATGTATCATCATTAGTAGTAGATCCATATGATTCTGGTAATAACGTTATTCAAGTTATTAAAACTGATGGTGCAGAAACATGGGCTGGTACTACGATTGGAACTTCTACTGGCTTTGCAACAAATATTCCATTGTCTTTATCTAATTCAGTTATGTCTGTTAGAGTGTTTGTTTCTGATATAAATATTCCTATACGTTTAAAGGTTGAAGATTCAAATGATGTAACGCATACTTGTGAAACAGAAACTAATACTAGCAGTTCAGGTTGGCAAACCTTAGAGTTTGACTTTCTTAATCAAGCACCTGGAACAGAATACTTAAGTATTGGTTTGGAAAATGGCTGGGTTTATAATAAAGCTTCTATCTTTTTTGATTTTAATTCTACAGGAAATAATGAAATATATTATTTTGATGATGTTCAAATGTGCGATAATGGAAACTGTGTTCAAAATGAATGTATCGTTGATGGAGATGCAACGCAAGATTCAACTGTAAATGTGTCGGATATTATATTGGTAGTCAACCATATAATTGGATCTTCAACATTATCAGATTCTGCTTTTTGTTCATCAGATATGAATAGTGATGGAACAATCAATGTTACTGATATTATAGCTATTGTTAATTTAATTATTGGATTATAAAATTAAAATTATTGTATGTATAAATATATAATAATTTTACTCTTCTCTACTTTATTTTCTCAGACAACGGGGAAATTGTCTGGTTCAGTTGGCGATGATGATAAAAATCCTTTATATGGTGTTAATGTTTTAATTCAGGATACTTATTATGGTGCGGCATCTGATGAAGATGGGTTATTTTATATTATAAATGTTCCTCCAGGATTGTACACAGTAAGGTTTGATATAATAGGTTATAAATCAATCGAAGTTCAAGATGTTTCAATTTCTGTTAACAAGACTACAAGGCTGGATGTAAATTTAGAAGAGACAGCAGTTGAAGGAGAGGTAGTATTTGTTAAAGCATCAAAATTATCAACAAAAAAAGATCAATCTGGGACAATTAAAAATATTTCTGAAAAACAGATTGAAATTTTACCAATTAAAGATGTTTCTTCAATTGTAAGTATGCAAGCTGGTGTTGTTGATGGACATTTTAGAGGTGGAAGAGATACAGAAGTGACTTATTTAGTAGATGGTGTTAGAACAGATGATACATTTTCAAGAAATGCCCAAACAGTCTACTTGGAGCCTTCAGTGTTAAAGGACTTAGAGGTTATAACAGGAACATTTAATGCTGAATATGGAAGAGCAATGAGTGGTGTTGTAAATCAAGTCACAAAAGATGGTGGAGATGAATTTGAGACCTCTTTTTCTTCACGCTATGAAAATTATTTTACAGGTAATAGTCATATCTTTCCAGGTATAGATAATCTTGATATAAATTTAAATCAAGATTATAGTATGCAGTTTAGTGGCCCAATTATAAATGATAAACTAACTTTTTTTATAAATTATAGATACCAAAATAATCTTGGACATTTAAATGGATACGATTATTTCAATGTTGGTGATTATAGTAATTTTAATGCTGATAGTACATTTAATTATTATTCAGAGCATACTGGTTCTCATGTAATGGAAGATTATTGTTCAAATTCAAAAGGGGCAGAATTGTTAGACCCAGTAACTCGTCAATCTATAGATGATAATAGCCAATGTCAAGTTTATGGAGATTGTGAAATTATCTATAGTGAAATAATTTATAATGGCACTTATTCAGAGACTTTATATTCTAATAGTTCATATATGATTACATCAGACATGTGTTCAAATGATATTTTTGAGAGTTCAAGTCAAAATAGTGAGTATTTTTTAACAACAAGATTTATCCCCGCGCAAGTTAGATCTAAATCTGATAATCAAATTGCTATGAATAATTTTATTTCTTCATCCTATTTAAGTAAAATTTCATTTAGACCTATAGGACCATTAAAGATATCCTTAATGCATACGCAGAATAATTATGAAGGACATTGGTATAGTCATTTTTATAAATATTCACCAGATTCTAGATCAACAAATCATAATAATAATAATTTTACATCATTGTTTATTAACTATATGTTTACTCAATCTGCATTTTTTGATTTAAAATTTTCAAATAATAAAAAATCTGATTATTCTTACGTTTATGAAAATCCATTTGATTTAAGATATGTATCAGATTTTTTTTCTAGAAGTGAATCTAGTTTTCTACAAGGAGGACATGATAAGAATCATGATACAAAAATCTTAGAAGATTTTAGTGTTAAGTTTGATTTAAATTGGCAAGCTGACCCTATTAATAATATAAAATTTGGTCTTGATTATGTTGTACATGATTTACTAATAAATAATTATACAATCAGAGATAGTTCTCTTACTGATAATACCTATACACCATACATAGATAAGGGAGTAAGAAGTGCTTATTCTGAAGAATATGATATTGTTTGTTATGAATTTTCAGGATACTTCCAGGATAAAATGGAGTTTAGTGATATGGTGCTTAATTTTGGATTGAGATATGATATGTTCGATCCAAATACAATTTATCCATCTGACTATAGAAATCCAGCAAATGATATAATTGGCGTTGCACAATCAGATACATTGGTAGCTGAAACTAAACATCAAATTAGTCCTAGGTTTGCTCTTAGTTATCAAGTTGGTCAAGCTGCTTTGCTTAGATTTAGTTATGGCCATTTTTTTCAAATGCCACCTCTTTATGCAATGTATTCAAATTCAGATTGGTTGATTTCACCTAATAATTATGCTACAATACTTGGTAATCCAAATTTAGAAGCTGAGAAAACAGTAAATTATGAATTGGGGTTTTGGCAAGAGATAAATAAAGATATGGGCGTAGAAGTCGTTTTATTTTATAAAGATATTTATAACTTGTTAAGTACAAAAACAATCACAACTTATAATACTGTTAAGTATGGTTTATATTCAAATAAAGATTATGGAAATGTAAGAGGTTTAGAGTTGGTTTATGATTATAATGCTGGGCCAATGAGTGTTGTTGCAAACTATACTTTTCAATATACAAGAGGTATTGCAGATTCTCCAACATCATCATTTAGTAGAGAAGGTGCAAATCAAGATCCTATTACTAAGCTTATTCCACTTAATTGGGATCAGCGTCATACAATGAATGTTACAGCAGGGTATAATACAAAAAAATACGGTGCAACATTGAGCGTTTTTTATAATTCAGGTTCAGCATATACATTTGAACCTATTTCTGAAAATCCTCTTGCTAATGTAAATTTATTACCTAATAATTCATATAAACCATCAAATTATACAATAAACCTATCTAGCTATTATAATTTATTCAAAACAGGTTCTAGGATTACATTTGAAGTATATAATTTATTTGATACATTAAATGAGTATGGTGTTAATAGTCAAACAGGAAGAGCTTATAGTGCAATTTTAAATGAGGCAGATATTGCTTCTTTTAGGAGTAATTATACAACAATTGAAGATACTTATCAAAATCCAAATTCTTACTCAGCTCCAAGATCGATTAAAATAGGAATTGAATGGTCATATTAAGTTTTATATTATTGTCATTATGTTTTAGTTATGATGGCCCAGATGATGGTGCTGGAGATCCTTCAGCAACTAAAGAATCAAGAATGGATGGTAATAGAATATTATTATTTTTTAAAAATACCACGCAATTATCTGATTGGGAAGCACCAAGTGGACTAACTGATGTTTCAATTTGGCCAAATGATGGGACTGGTTATAGGATGCTAGATGGTATAGGATTATTGGTTGGTGGTAAAACATATATTTTAGATGATGGAGATGAAACCACAATAGATACTGTTATAGTTGATAATAGTGATGATATAGAGTTAATACAAAATAATCCAAATCAAAATTTACATGAGATTTATTTTCTTCAAACAAGCTACAGAGAAGAAATGGATGAGGATGAATTAGGTCTTGTTAAATGGGGGTTCCATCCAGTCTTTGGATATGTGAATTCATACCAAGATAGTCCAGCTGTAAGTGATGATCCAGATACATGGCCTTCAGCCTGGCCTTCAACAGGAACGATGACAAAGTGGCCTGGAGAGTGGGATGGAAGATTTGGAAGAGGGGTGCAATATGCAGATTTAGAAACATATTTTGTAGTAAATGATGCTCAAGATCAAGAATATTTACAAAACAGGTGGCAGTGTGATGATATTATAAATCAAAATTATGGTTCAACTTATGATACAAAAGTTATATGTATTGAATCCTGTTCGAATGATGAAGATTCTTGTATCCCAACTCAGGATTTTGAATATTATCCAAGACCTGGAGTAAAAATCCCTGAGACATCGTCTGTTCAGCCTGGATTTGATTGGGGTGGTCTTGGAATAAGGGTTGAAGCAAGAGGGTTCCAATGGAATAATCCCCTAGTTAGGGATGCTCTTTTTTGGGAGTATAATATCTCAAATATATCTGATTATAATATAACAGAAATGGCATTTGGATACTGGGTTGATAATGCAATTGGTGGTGGAGATACTGATGATGAGGTTGGGTATTTTGATACGCAATTAAATCTTGCCTATTCATGGGATTATGATGCTACGGGTTTTGGAGGAGGAACACCAGGAATAATGGGTTTTGCTTTTTTAGAAAGTCCAGGAATTTCAGATGACTTTGTGGATAATGATAATGATGGTTTATTAGATGAATCTAGAACAAATGATGCTGGAAGTATTATTTGTGCGACATGTGGTATAGCTGATTTAAATCAATTTTTAGAAGAATATAATTTAGAAGAATCAGATTTAAAAGATCACTATGAAGGAGATGAAGATCAAGATTGGATTTTTCCCGTTTTAGATGAAAATAACAATTGTATTGTTACAAATGATGATGTGGGCTTAGATGGTGTTGGACCAAATGATATCAATTACAATGGCCCTGATGAAGGAGAATGTAATAATAGACCTGATTGTGTTGAGGGAATTGGTTGCGAACCTAATTTTGGAGAAACTGACATCTCTGAATCTGATATGATTGGATTAACATCATTTAAATTATTCCCAGTTGATTCGCATGCAGAGGATCCAACAACGAAGTGGTTTAAAAATGATCAAGTAATGTGGGATTCTTTAATGGTAATATCTGGAGAAGAGGCTTTTGATCAATTTACTGGAACACCATCAAATTTAATCGAAGTTTTTTCATCTTCTATATTTGGTTTAGATAAAGGTAAAACAGAAAGAATTTCAATGGCTGAAATTCATTCAATGGATAATATTCAAGGCTCTCCTGGTGGTGATCAGCAAGATGTCCCGGCTCTATTTGCTTTGAAAAAAACAATCCAATTAATTTATGAAACAGACTATAGATTTGCTGTCCCACCTGATATCCCAACATTAACAGCTGAGGCAGGAGATGGTCATGTTGTTTTAACGTGGAATGATGTTGCAGAAAGCTCTATAGATAGATTTTTGCCTGATAGTCTTCAGAATGATTTTGAAGGATATAAGCTCTATCGTGCAACTGATAAATATTTTAAAGATGCACAAACAATCACAGATGGCTATGGAAATCCAATGTTTTATGAACCTATTTTCCAGTGTGATAAAATTGATTCAATAAGTGGATTTGCAGATTATGCTCCTGTATTTGGAGCAGCATATTATCTTGGAGATGATACAGGCTTAGAACATAAATATATTGATTATGATGTTGATAATGGAAGAACATATTATTATGCTGTTGTTGCATATGATTATGGCTTATCAGCAAATGAAGATATAGAAAGTGGTATTCCTCCATCAGAAAATAAAGCATTAATAGAGCTAGATGAAAATGAATATGTTGTTGGAACAGGACCCAATGTTGCTGTTGTTATTCCATCTGATTATTCTGCAGGTTTTGTTCATCCTTGGATTGATGTTGATAGTGAAGAAATATCAGGCACAGGAACTTTAGATGTTGAAGTATACTCTCAATCATTAATTGAAGATGATAAAAATTATATGTTAACATTTGAAAACCAAACAGATAATATAAATTATTTGGTAACAAATGGATTTAATGTATATAAAGAAGAAGGTTTTTGTAGTGGTGTCGAATGTAACTCGCTAATAAATCAAAATGACTGTATAAATCAATATGGTTGTTATTGGGATAATGAAATTTGTGTTGAATATCCATGTTTAGATTTTTCTCAAGAAGAACAATGCAATATACTATCTTCTTGTCTTTGGGATGATGGGATAAGAAATGGTACATGGCTTCAAAGTCAAGATAGCCTTTATTTTGATATTGAAAACCTCTCTTCTTTTTATGGATTCCAAAGTGAGCAAGATTTAGTTTTATATGGATCTTTAAGCGATGAAAATGATTGCTTTAAATTTGACTTTACATATTCAAGTGTTGATTCTGATACACTGATTTATAATATTGATTCAATTTCAAGATTTGGTAATAATGAATGTATTGGTTCTCCTATTTATGGTAGTTGTGAAACAGATGATTTTGGAATATTTACTCAAGAATTATGTCTTTCAAATGGAGGTGTATGGAGTCCTTATTTAGATGAATATGATATAAATAATTTTAAGTTTTGGAATAATGAAAATGAACTGGATATTGGAGGATGTAGATTATCTTTTGTTGAAGAATGTACATTAGAAGATTTTGGGAATAATTATTGTGGATTGATTAATGATAATAATTCTTGTGTTGAAGAAGATGCCTGTAATTGGAATGATTTAAAATTAGTTTATAGTGAATCTGGAGAAGCTTCTGGAACTAGTTTTTATCAAAATCATTTTATTTATTATGAAAATAATCTACCTCAATACGATTATTGGTCTTTAGATCCTGATAAATTTGTAACTACTGATGCTATTGATGGATTGGTTTTTACTATTAAAAATATAGAAAATGGTTCTTTTTTAAACAGTAGTTGGTTAAACACAGGGAGTGTTAGTAATGCAGATGAGCCTATAATATCAATTAATGATAGGTTAGAGGACATTAAACCGTGGGATTGTAATATTGTTTTTACAAATAATAATAAAATTTATACAAATCCATCAATTTTAGATAATTCAATTTTAGATGAATCTGATAATGATGTTGCATCAAATTCTGGTGCACAAGTTATCTCCTCGCAAGGATTTTTAGATAATATTCATTTTGATTTTTATGTCTACAGTAATACTTTGAAAGATACATTAGATTTAATTGTTGTTGATTTAGATAATAGTGGTTCCTATGAAAAATTTAATGATAAAATCTTAGTTGGAGAATCAAAGCTTACTAGTTTTTATGGTCAAAATTATCTAACATGGGATGATACAAATTTTTCTATAGAAT
>CAYVBB010000039.1:0-10099 GCA_964448515.1 uncultured bacterium
TCCAATATTCCTTATTATTTGAATAATCCAATGTTGAATAAGGAACAATCCCTGCATCAAGCCAGGGATTTCCTACATCTTCTATTCTTGTACCAATTAAACCTGATTCTGGATGTTTTATTTTAACTTTATCAATCCAAGGTCTATGTGGACTATGGCCTTCAAATTCTTCCCATCCTTCTATACATAATTCTTTTAATTCTTCTTTAGAACCAACAACAAAAAAAGTCCCATCTTCAAATCTCCAAATAGGTAAAGCTAATCCCCAAAATCTTTTTTTAGAAATCATCCAATCACCCATATTTGTCAACCATTCAATTTCTCTATCATGACCCCAATCAGGGATCCAGTTAATATCACCAACAATATTTTTTATATCATCTCTCCAATCCATATTAATATACCATTCATCAACAGACCTATATACTAATTCATCTCCAGATCTCCAACAATGTGGATATATATGTGGATATTTTTCAACATATAACAATATATCTTTTTCTTTTAAATTATTTAATATAAACTCGGTAGTTTCAGATTTTGTAGCTAACATTCCTTCTAAAAATCCAAAACCATCAATATATTTAGATTCATTATTTAATGGTGCAATTTCAACTAAATTATTTTTTTTACCAATTTTATTATCTATAGAACCACAACCTGTAGCAATATGGACAATACCAGTCCCTTCACCCGACACTACAACATCACTTCCTTTACTATCTTTTCCTCCATCAATAATCATATGACAATCTTTAGCTGTCAAACCTTTAGATTTTAAATCATCTTTTATAAAAGGATGTCCTCCAGCATAATTTTGTGCATCTAACTCATCAAAAGGTCCTTCATATTTCCAGCCCAACATATCCTTGCCTTTAATTGTATCAATTATTTCATAAGATCCTCTTTCTTTAAAAATTTGTTCAAGTGTTTTTAATTTAGGAACACCAGATAACCATTGCTTTTTATCTTTAAATTGTTTGTCTAATCTTTGAAATTTAAAATTTTCTTTTGCAAAATAAAATATAGAGCCATCTTCAGTCTTTAATTTTAAATATTCTAAATCAATATTTACAGCTGCAGAAATATTTGAAGTTAATGTCCAAGGAGTTGTTGTCCATACTAATAAATATTCATTCTCTTTTTCTATAAGTGGAAATTTTACAAAAACTGATTTATGTGCAACCAATTTCCTACCTTCTATAATTTCCATCTGTGAATAAGATGTACCTGAACGTCCTGACCAAGGGACAACATCTGTACCTCTATATATTTTATTTTTATTATATAATTTTTTTAAAAAAGACCAAATAGTATAATTATTTTCATCAGACATTGTGTAATATGAATTTTCCCAATCCATCCAATAACCTAATCTTTTTGATTGCTCAGTTTGAATAGATGAATATTTTTCTACTCTTTCTTTACATAAATTCACAAATTTTTCAATACCAAAGTCAATAATATCTTTTTTAGATTTAAATCCTAACTCTTTTTCAACTTCTACCTCAACCCACAATCCTTGACAATCAAATCCATTTTGATATCTCAAATCATATCCTTGCATAGCATGATATCTTTGAAAAACATCTTTCAAAGTTCTACCCCATGCATGATGTACTCCCATTGGATTATTTGCAGTTATTGGACCATCAAGGAATGACCAAGGCTTCTTATCCTTGTTTTTTTGCCTTAATTTATTAAAAGTATCATCTTTATTCCATTTATCTAGGACCTTATGTTCTAAATCAATGAAATTGATTTTACTTGTTACATTATTAAATTTCTTCTTTGACATATATGCTTATAATTGAAGAGATAAGTTAGTATTTTTTTATATCTTAAAAAAACAAATACTAATAAAAAATATTAAGAATTTGCTAAAAACTTAAAAGCATATAACAATTGCTCAGCAGATAGATAATAATACTTTCCTATTTTAAATAATATACTAGTAGTATCTTTATAATTAGTATCTTTAATAAGTGAATATTCAAATATTAATTTATTATTTGAATCATATCCAATCTTATTAAATTTATATTTTCCTATTCCACAAGAAGTATTGATTATTAAAAAAGGTTGTTCTACGCATATCTCTTTTAAAGATTTTTTACTTGAGACTGTTTTATTATTTACATTTAGAGATTTCATAATAACTCCCTTTTTTAGAAGTTATAATGCAGATAATTAATAAATTGTGATATAAAACATATTTTTAAAAAATGTGTTCTATATCAATTTTCACCAAATAAATGGTATAAATTTCTTAGTCTTAGATTTATATAGTTTAAAATCAGAATATTTAGATAAAGATTTATCTTTTTTATACATATTAGGTAACCATATAAAAACAACAAATAATAACAATGCTATTAATGGGGCCCAATCTCGAGCTAATAATGAAAAACCTAAATAAATAAATAATTCTCCTAAATAATTAGTATTTCTTAATGATCTAAACATTCCATCATCAATTAAATTACCTTTCTTTAGTTTAAGCTGAATGAATTTTTGCATATCTGAAGTAAAATGAAGAAAAATACCTAAAATATAAACAGTCAAACAAAAGAAAATATAAATTGGATAGATTGGTATAGAAAATGGTAGAATACTATTTTCTGAAATAATTATGTATGGAGAAATCCAATATAAACTAAGACCTAACCATATAAATAATCCATATGATAAATTTGTTTTATTCTCCCATTGTTTGTCAGGAAATATTCTACTTTTTAATATCCACAAATACCCATATGTTCCATGAAGTGCTAAATAAATCCATGCAATTAGATTATTCCAAGAATTGAAATAGTACATTAACAATAAAATTGCTATAGAATTAAGGCCCTTATGTATATCTATAAAATGTTTTTGCTTCAAAAAATACTCCTTTAATTAAAATTAATGTTTATATCAATTTCTTTATCTAAACTATTATGAACTGGACAATGTTTACTAGCCCTTATCAAAAGATTCTTATTTTCACTATCTATTCTTTTATCAAAAAAAATATCTATATTAATTCTAGAAATTTTCCTAGGTCTTTCTGACATATACTTTTCAATATTTGCATAAGTATTTCCTAAATCTAAATTATGTCTTTTTGCTACAATACCCATAATTGTTAATAAACAACTTCCTAAAGAAGATGCAACTAAATCAGTTGGAGAAAATTTTCTACCTAAGCCATTATTATCTTTAGGTGCATCAGTTTCAATACGCGATTTAGAATCAATATGGAAAGAGGTTGTTCTTAATTCACCTAAATAATCTACTTTTATTTTAGACATCAGATGATATTATAATATTTACTAAGGTTACAATATCTAAAATATTTATAGTACTATCTAAATTTAAATCAGCAGCGCAAAATTCATCTCCTGTTATATCAGATAAATTAACAACAACATTAACTAATGTTACTATATCTAAGATGTTAATAACAGTATCAAAATTAATATCGCCAGGTGAACACTGTATAGTATATTCATAAAATCCTGTTCTATGATTATTACCTCTATAAATATTCCAATAATCAGATCCATTAGAAGATTCTTTGATATCATAGACAATAACATCTCCAGTTGTTCCTGCAATAATTTCTAAATCATTATCTTGATCTATGTTACTTATAATAGGTGAAGATGAATATCCAAATGTATTTGAAGATGGAAAACTATCATAAAAAACTAATTCAGAGTATATATCATCTAAACTTTTCAATACATTCATTTTTCCAGATTCTGAACCAAATATAATCTCAGAAATACCATCATCATCTAAATCATCAAAAACAATTGAACCAACTATTGGACCAAATTGATATCCCTCATTAATACCCATTGGATAGCCCCCATATAATTCTCCATTTATATTTATAGCATACAATGTTCCATTTTCTGTACCAAAAAATATCATTAATCCATTATCAGATTCTAAAAATGATGGAGAAGTATAAATATCATCATCAGCTACAAATGAAAATTTTAAGGTTCCATCATCTTCTATACCATAGATAATACCATCAACAGAGCATGCAAGAATAATCATTGAATCATTATAATTAATAATTGATGGAGCACTTCTAATTTTATTAGTAGCAATAAAGGGGAAACCAGGTGCTATACTAGCATCATCATAAATAAGAAATATTTCATCATCTTCAGTACCGATAACAATATCATCTTTATTATTATTATTAAAATCTGCTAAAGCTGGACCTTTTTGTGATTTAGATAAATCTAATGGAAAACCATCTACATCGGTTCCATCAATATTTACAGCAAACAATTTTGGTGATGATGAAAAAGAGCCAAATACAATTTCTAAATCCTCATCAGAATCCATATTACCTAGGGCAGGAGTTCCTACTAAAAATTTATTTGCATTATAATCTAAAATCAAATTATCACTATCTAGAACATATAAATGCTTACTTTTTGAAACAACAGCTATATCAATATCATCATCATCATTAATATAACCAGAAGCAAATGAACCCCAAATTTGATTACCTGTATCAAATGGGAATATATTGTTAACTACTTCTTCTCCATTAGAATCAATAACATGAATTAATCCATTATTATCACCAAACAAAATTTGATTTTGGTTATTGTTTAAAAAATCGATTACTAAGGGACTTGGTTTAATTTCACTATTAGCATCAAAGGGGAAACCTTGTTGATTTAAAGATACATTAATTTCAAAATTATAAGATATTTGCTCAGTCTGTTCATCACCTGAATTATCAATGTAGGTTGATGTTATATCCATATTAAAAGAGTTATTACCTAAAATAGAATCATTTGATACAATTCCATTTAGAACAAATGTTGAAGATTCATCAACACTTATATTTCCAAAATTAAAATTATCAACATCAAATATAATATTACTAGAATTTGAAATACTTGCTTGAACATTATTTGCATCAATATAAAATGAATTATTAGAAACTGTAAAAATCAATTCAAATTCTTCCCCTGGATTTAAAATATTATCATCATCTCCATTTACTATACTTATATTATCTACAACTGCAAGTATCAATGAATTTTCTAGATTATCTAGCATCTCATTTACTTTAGTAGTTGCATAAGTTGAAGACCATCCAGAATCTTGATAGTAAACTGTCATAGTATGATCTATAAATACTGTACTTGGAAAATAATTACCTGTATTAAATAAATTCCAAATTGGGCTACCGCTATCATCTGTAACCATAGGAATACCTGAAATTCCACCATTCCCCCACTGATAACATGAATAAGGTTGACCTATATCTGCCAGAGTTGTAAAAACAAATACATTATCATTGTCATCATAAAGAGAATAAAAATTATCAAAACTTGATAAACTTGTATAGCATGAAGGTCACCATGATGCTGACATTTCTATAACAGTCACATAATAGTCACCACCATTTAAATCACCATTAAGCTCAACTAATTGAAAAACGCCATCACCATTAGGATCTAAATTAGATCCATAGCATATATCAAATTCCATATTTTGATGACCCATATTTATCTTATCTCCAACACTATATGTTGAACTAATACAAAATGATAATAAAACTAAAAGAAAATAATAAATCATAATTACCTCATATTTTAAACGATTTTAAGGCCAAAACTAACCAGCCTAATATATAAAATAAACCACCTATAGGGGTAATAGCCCCTAACCACTTTATATCAGTTAATGCAAGAATATATAAGCTTCCAGAAAAAAAGATAATTCCAAAAATAAAAAACCAAATAGATAAATTAAAATCAATCTTTTCAACATTATGAGATAAAAGAGCGATAAAAAGTATACCTAAAGAATGAATAAACTGATAAAAAACTCCTGTTTGAAAAATAGAAAGAGAATATTCACTTAGATTATTTTTTAAATAATGAGCACCAAATGCTCCTAGAACAACTGATAACAAAGCAAATAATGAGCCTGAAATTAAAGCAATTTTAAACATAATTATCCAAATATTTTTTTAATTTTATACCAAATTGATTGTTTTTTTGATTGTTTTTTTTCTTTATCTTCAATTTTAGCTGACTTATAAGTTGTTTTATCAGACATAGTGGATAAAATTAATTCAGAACTTACTTTTGTATCATCATACTCAACTATCATTGTAGAAGATTCAAAATCTACTTCACACTTTTTCATTCCATCTAGCTCACTTATTAAAGATTTAACTTTATTAGCACAGCCATATTGACAATGCATACCCTCTACTTTATATGATTCAGTAATATTCCCACAAAAAGTAAAACTAACAAAACATGCAAATAATAAAAATCTAGTCACTAACATAATATTCCCTTTATATCAGATTTCATAACTTTTAAAATTAAAAAATAAAAATTGTTATACAAAATAATTTTACATAATGTTAAAATTATATTTAATTTAATTTTTATATTACGAGCATGAATAAAAATAATAATACAAATCTTATATCAATTATTTCAATTTTAATATTAGGAATCATTATAATAGGTGGAATACTAAACCATGAAAAACCTGAATTTCAAAAACCTAATACACTAGAAAATAACATTATATGGCTAGATTCAAATAAAGATATACTTGATATATGGATTGAATCAACAAATGATATTTATGGTATCCAATTTGAATTTGATGGTGTGAAATTACTGAATATTGATGGAGGATACCTTGAACTTCACGGATTTAATACTTCACACAATGATAAAATGATACTTGCTTTTTCATTTGAAGGCAAACATATTCCAAAAGGAGAGCACTTATTATGCTCTTTAAATATTGAATATATTAATGAATTTAGAGAAGCAAAAATATCAAATATGGTCTTAGCTGGTGAAGGTGGAAGTGCTTTAGATTATGGTTTTTTTGACTTTTCAAAAAATCAAACTACATTAAGAAGTATTTATTAAAAATCAATTAATTATTTGACAATACTTTTAAAACTAAGACTTGTAGATAGTTTTATACCACCATCAATTAATTCTAATGAATGTGAGTTAACTACCACATCAACTATCTTTTGTTCACCAGAGGGCATTACAAATTCAATATGTTCAGATACAGCTTGTGGTCCATTTAATTTTAATGGTTTTGAAAAATATTTTCCTATATCAATTTTTCCAACATCATAGCCAGCTATATCTATAACAACATCGGCATCAACAATTTTAATAATAATTAAATTATCATCTTTATTATAAGAAACATCTACTTTCCCTATAACATCTTGAGTAACACTTAGAATATTATTATATAATTGTATTTCTGCATTAAAAACAGCTTTATCATTTCTAATGTTAATTCTAGGGTTTTTAAGAATCCAATCAAATGTATTCTTACTACCTTGAATTGTACCCAAATTAATAAAAAAATCATTAATTAAATCCTCATGTACAATTAAACTAATATGATCAGGACTTATTGATTCAATGGGTTTTTCAAAATTTGGTTCTGCTATTATAAAAGAAAATAATATAAAAAATGAAAGAATCATTATACTATATATTTATCAGTTTATAAATTGTTCCATTATAATCAATAATAAAAATTTCTCCATTATTACTTTCCCCAAATGAAGAAAGATAAAATTCTTTTTTACCTATACTCTTCATAATAGCATCTGTATGATTTTTTAAATCAATAGATTCATTTTCACTAATAACTATACTCCATATTTTACCTGTGCAATAATCTCCAAAAACATATCTACCATACATATTTTTCAAAATATCTCCTCTATATACATAACCACCTGTTATAGAACAACCATCCATATTAAGTTGTTTAATTCCAAATAATGTTTTTGCATAATTTGCGTTATTAGGATACTCAAATATTGGCATAGTTAAATTATCTGAGGTACATTCAGATTCTTCAGGATAACAATGATTACCCTCCATAATATTCCATCCATAATTTTTTCCACCTTTATTCGGAAATAATTCAAAATTAATTTCTTCCCATAAATATTGTCCCACATCTCCAATAATCATATCTCCTGACAATTTATCAAATGAAAATCTCCAAGGATTTCTTAAACCATAAGACCAAATTTCAGATTTCACATTATCAATACTAACAAAAGGGTTATCTTTTGGAATTAAATAATTACTATTTGTATTAACATCTATTCTTAAAATAGAACCAAATAAATTTGTTAAGTCTTGAGCTCTATTTTCTGGATCACCAGCAGAACCACCATCTCCTAATCCTATATATAAATATCCATCCTTACCAAAAGTTATAGTTCCGCCATTATGATTCATATAAGGTTGTTGTAATTTTAATATATTTTTTTCTGATAATTTATTTGCAATACCATCTACAACTTCGAATCTAGATATAATTGTATTATCTTCTTTATCATTATAATGAACATAAATATAATTATTTTCAATATAATTAGGATCAAAAGCGAAACCTAACAAACCCATTTCATCTCCAGGAAATAAAGGTTTATGAACCCTATCTCTAATATCTAAAAAATAAGTTCTTAATATTTGATTATTTTTAATGACTTTAATAGTTCCTTTTTGTTCAAGGACGATATGATGGTTATCATGATTTGGGAAAGAGCAAATATAAATAGGCTTATCAAAACCACTAGCTATTTTCATTGCTCCAATTTCTGAAAAAATAAAATTAAATAATAAACAATATATATAAAAAAAAGATTTATTCATAGAGTCATAAATTACAAACAATCATTAATATTTATATAAAAAAAAGCCCCCAGAATAAAATCAAGGGGCTTTTTTATTAATATTATTAATAACTATTAATCACATATATCTGAAGTCTGTTCAGCTGTAATATTACCAGCTAACGAATCAGACATAACTACACCTGATAAACCTGTTGGAATACCTGACAAAGTTAAAGTAGTTAATGTACCAGAACCAGCTGCAACTGTTGCTCCTGTAAATGAGAACCCTAATACAGTTGTACCACCAGCTGAAACTGTAAATCCTGCATCTCCTGCAGCACCACCTGCAGCACCAGAAATTGTAGCACCTTCTACATTAAACTGAAATCCTGCTACAGTTTCTAAGAAGTTGTAATAAACAACACCTGAAGCATCAATCCAAAGACCATTTACATCTGTAGGTAAAGCAGAACAATCTAATGATGAAGAGCAAGAAGAACCATCACCATCACATACTCCACATGCATCTTCTACTGCTGAACCATTTGGTGTACCAGCACAATCTGCGCATGATGAATTATCTCCACCACATACACCACAATCATCATTTACTGCTGTTGATCCACAAACATTATCACAACCACCAACTACAGAAGTCCCATCACATACACCAGCACAATCTTCTACAGATGTACCATCACATACACCAGCACAATCATAAACTCCACTAGCACAAGTATCACCTCCTGTATCACCACCTGTATCTCCAGATGATGAATTATCACATACTGTTGAAGATCCATTAGTTGCTAATTCATTTGTTGCAGAATCAGACATAACTATACCTGATAAACCTGTTGGTATACCTGTTAAAGTTAAAGTTGTTAATGTACCAGAACCAGCTGCAACTGTTGCTCCTGTAAATGAGAACCCTAATACAGTTGTATTACCAGCTGAAACTGTAAATCCTGCATCTTGTGCAGCACCACCTGAAGCACCAGAAACTGTTGCTCCAACTACAGTAAACTGAAAACCTGCTACAGTTTCTAAAAAGTTATAATAAACAACACCTGAATCATCAATCCAAATATCATTCACATCAGTTGGTAATGCAGAACAATCTAATGATGCACATGAAGAACCATCTCCATCACAAACACCACATGCATCTTCTACTGCTGAACCATTAGGTGTACCAGCACAATCAGCACATGATGAATTATCTCCACCACATACACCACAATCATCTTCTACCGCTGTTGATCCACATGCATTATCACATCCACCAACAACTGCATCACCACCACATACGCCAGCACAATCTTCTACCGCTGTTGATCCACATGCATTATCACATCCACCAACAACTGCATCACCACCACATACACCAGCACAATCTTCTACAGATGTACCATCACATACACCAGCACAATC
>CAYVBB010000040.1:0-9721 GCA_964448515.1 uncultured bacterium
TGTAGATATTGATTTTGATGGTGATTTAGATTTATTTATAGGCACTAATTATGACCCCACATCATTTCCATGGATAGGTAAGATTGTTTTTTATGAAAATATTGGAGTTGATTTAGATAATAATCCAGTTTGGGAATTACATTCTAATAATTTTCTTAATATGGATTTAGGTAATAATTTGTTTCCTGAGTTTATTGATATTGACCATGATGATGATTTAGATTTATTTGTAGGCAATTATAATGGAATTATTCACTATTTCGAAAATATTGGAACAGTTTATAATAAAGATTTTGAATATCATGGAACTATAGAGGATATAGATATACAAGGATACTCCTCACCAGAGTTTATTGATATAGATGAAGATGATGATTATGACTTGCTTTTAGGGTGTATAGATGGAAACATTTATTTTTATGAAAACATTGGAGATAAATATAGTTTTGATTTTGATTTACAAAGTTCAAATTATAATAATATAAATGTTGATTCGCGTTCAACAATTCTATCTGTTGATATAGATTTAGATAATGATAAAGATTTATTAATAGGATCTGGAAATAGTAATATTTTTTACTTTAATAATAAAGGTATCGGTAACAATCCTCAATTTGAATTAAGTACTGATTTTATTTTTCCTTATTTGGGTAAAAATATATCACTTGATTATTATGAATCATGTCAATATACTGGTTTTGTTTCTGGTATTTCAACAGGAGGAATGTATTTCACATCTATAAAAAGTGATTTACAAGGAGATATTAACGGCGATAATATTTTAAATATTTTTGATATTATTATATTGGTAGAATCAATTTTAGATGGCAGTAATTTTAGTATTTTTGATATCAATTTTGATTGCATTTTAGATATATCTGATATTATTGAATTGATAAGTTTGATTTTGAACACATAATTGATGTAACATCTTGTAAATGTGATTTATATCGCATTGTATTTAGCATATTTTTTAGTAATTTAGAATTGAACTTTAAATAAAATGAATTATATGTATTTATATATTATACTTATTATTTCTTCATTTGTTTTTTCAGCAGATGGAAGAATAAAAAATAAAAATATTAATTTTTATAATAAAATTGGTGATTCTAAAATTAATTTAGTTAATTCCAATATTGATCAAACTACACTTGAAATTATAGTTGATGGTTATTCTTTAAATGAAGTTTTAGAAAATCAATTTAGTATTAAGATTGATAAAGGTTCACCTATATTATTAGAAGGTGCTCCTAATTTACCAAAATTAAATACATCAATAATTATACCCGATCAAAAAAATATGAGAATTAAGGTTCTTGATAGTGAATATATTGAGTTAACAGATATAAATATAATTCCTTCAAAAGGTAATTTATCTAGAGATATAGATCCTAAAACAATACCATATGTTTATGGTGATCAATATGAAAAAAATAGCTTTTATCCTTATAATTTAGCATCTCTTGGTGATCCCTATATAATAAGAGATATTCGAGGACAATCTGTTATTATTAATCCAATTCAATATAATCCTATATCTAAGGTTTTAAGAATTTATAATAGGATAGTTGTTGAAATTAATGAAAGTAAAAATAAACTAAATAAAGAAATTAAAAATTCTATTCAAAGATTTAGCTCTGAAATTAAATCTTCTAAAGAGTTTGATAATATTTATAATAATTTATTTATTAATTTCCCTCAAGATTTAAGGTTTGATTATATATCAGATCAAGGTAATATGTTAATTATATGTTATGATGATTTTATTTCAACTATGAATCCATTTGTAGAGTGGAAAAATAAAAAGGGAATTCCTACAGAAATTGTACCTTTAAGTTCAATAGGTAATACAGTAAATGCAATCCAAGATTTTATAAATAATTATTATGATAATAATGGTTTAAGTTATTTGCTATTAGTTGGAGATGCAGCGCAAGTTCCTACACATATTGTTAGTGGTTCTGCATCTGATCCAACATATGGTTTTATAGAAGGAGATGATGCTTATTCTGAAATTTTAGTTGGAAGATTTTCAGGAAACAATTTGTCACATATAGAAACCCAAGTTCGAAGAACTATAGAATACGAAAAATTTGAAAACTTTGATTCAAGCCATTTAAATAAAGCATTGGGTATTGCGTCAACTCAAGGTCCTGGTTATGGTGGCCTTACTGATGATGAATTTAATGATTTATTAGCTAATGATTTTTTATTAGAATATACATATGATAGTTATCAGGGTTTATATGATTCAAATGCAAGTGTTTCAGATGGTATTAATGCCATTAATGAGGGTGTTGGAATTATTAATTATACTGGGCATGCTGGTCCAACTGGATGGGGGAATGGTGCTCCCTTAAATGGAAGTCATGTAAATAATTTAACTAATACTGATAAATTGCCATTTATTTTTACAGTTGGATGTAATCCAGGTCAATTTAATGATTATACTGAGTGCTTTTGTGAATCATGGATGTGGGCTACAGATGATAATGGTAATCCTACCGGAGCAGTTGGTCATTTAGGTTCAACAATTAGTCAATCATGGGAACCACCTATGCATGGCCAATGGGCAATGAATGCTATTTTAACTGAATCGTACGATGAAAATCTAACTCGTTCTTATGGTGGTATTGTTGTTAATGGTTGTATGCATATGAATGAAGCACAAGGTTCATCTGGAATTAATGAAACAAAATATTGGACCTTATTTGGTGATCCTTCTTTATTAATAAGAACTGATGAACCAGAATATTTAGAACCAACATATAATCAAAGTATTTTAATAGGTCAAACTGAATTCGTAGTAGATATTGGGATTGATGGTGCTTTAGTTGCATTATCTAATAATGGTATATTAGAAAGTTATGCTTATTCTAATGGAGGAGTTGCTGTTTTAGATATCTCTAATATTAGTAATAGTCCAGGTACAATAGATATGGTTATATCTGGATTTAACAATTACCCATATGAATCATCATTAGAAGTTATTTCTGCTGATGGTCCATTTTTAGTTTATAGTGGTATTGAAGTTGTTAATGATTCAAATTTTAATAATATTATTGAATATGGTGATGAAATAAGCTTTAATTTGGTTGTGGAGAATGTAGGTAATTTTAATACCAGTGCAATTATTGCCTCTTTAGATAGTGATGATGAATATATATCGATAACAAATTCAAATTCTCAAATAGCATATGCTATTAGTGGAGAATCTACATTAACTGAAAATCCTTTTGTATTTTCAATCTTAAATAGTGTTCCGGATGGACATGTTGCAAATTTTACTGCAAATCTTAATGATGGAGATAATGAATGGAATATTGATTTTAATATTCAGATAAGTGCTCCGAATTTTGAAATAGAGAATCCTATAATTATCGATGAAAATCAAGATGGTGTATGGGATATTGGTGAGAGTGCTATTATACAGGTTGATTTAATTAATTCCGGTTCAGCTTATTTTTCTGATTATCCTGGTGCAATGATAACCGTAGATAGTCCATACGTTTCTATTCTATCAGGAGAAAATGATAATACTTTTTTTGGAATTGGTGCAAATACAATGTATCAAGGATCATTTTCAGTTATTTCAAGCATAGATACTCCTATTAGCACTGAAGTTACATTTAATATAACTTGGGGTAATAGTTTAACTAGTTCATGTGAACAGGATTGTATTGCAACAGCAAATTTTAGTTATTCAACAATTATTGGACATCCTTCAATTTTAATTTGGGATCCAACTGATGCACATCAATCTGGTGGAAGATTAGTGGAATTTTTTGATGAAAATAATATTCAAGGATATGACTATATTGTATCATCAGAGATTCAATCAGTTGAGAATTATAATACTGCATTTATATTACTTGGTGTATACCCAAATAATTATGTTATTCAGGATAATCAATCTGATTCTTTTATAAATTTGTTAAATGATGGTGGAAATATTTATATGGAAGGTGCAGATACATGGGCATTTGATTCTCAAACTTCTTTACATGATTATTTTGGTTTAGCTGGTGAGGCTGATGGTTCAGCAGATTTATCATCAATTACTGGTATGAATGAAACTTTTACAGAAGGATTTTCTTTTATTTATAATGGAGATAATTCTTATGTTGATAGAATCGTTCCATCAGGAGGTTTTTCTATATTAAAAAATGATAATCCTGAATATACAACAGCGATTGCTTATGAAAATATCGATTTAGGATATAGAACAATTGGAGCAAGCCATAATTTAGGAGGATTAGAGGGGAATGATTTTGATGATTATATCTTCTCAATTATTGAATATTTTAATAATGGTTCAAATGTTAATCCTGAATGTATTGGTGGTGATATTAATAATGATGGGAATATAGATGTTACTGATATTGTTAGACTTGTAAATATTATTATAAATTCTGGAAGTCCTGCTTTAGATGAAGAGTTATGCGCAGCTGATATAAATCAAGATACTATGGTTAACGTTCAAGATGTTGTTATTATTACTAATATGATTTTATCTAATGATAGATTAGATATAAAAAGTAGAGTCAATCCCATTTCTCAAGCAGAAGTAAGTATTGAAAATAATTCACTTTATTTTGTATCTGAGGGTTCTATTAGAGGATTGCAATTTGTAATTGATTCTAAAGATAATTTATTAATTAATGATAATATTAACATGGATGTATCTTATAATGTTATTGATAATAAGCATTATATTCTTATTTATAGTATGGATGGTGAAGTTTTAGATTCAAGTAAATATAAAATTTTTGAATCTACAGGTATATTTAACATAGATGAAATTATTGCTGTTAATAGCAATAATGAATCTGTTAATATTTTCATTAATGAAGAAGTATATCCAAATGAATTTTTATTAAAGCAAAATTTTCCAAATCCATTTAATCCAATTACAAATATAGAGATAGATTTATCTTCATCAGAAAATATTAAATTGATTGTATTTGACTTAAATGGAAGACAAGTAAAAGAACTTGCTAGTGGATATTTTAATAAAGGAATACATAGTTTTCTATGGAATGGTTTAGATGATAATGGAATTAAAGTTTCCTCTGGAATGTACATATATCAATTAATTACATTTGATCAAGTATATTCAAAGAAAATGTTATTACTTAAATAAACATATCTGATGATATATCATCTACAAATAACATTCCGTTATTTTTAAGTTTAATACTTTCTTTTGTTATTTCAATACAATCCCATTTATTTTTTATTTCAGATATATAATTAGCATAATTTTTTTTATGAAATTTTTTAATTTTAGATAAGCTTATTCCATCAGCTATTCTAAGACCATTTAATATGACTTCATTGTAATTATCTCTATTATTTAGTATTTCAAAGTCTTCTACTACTGATTTATTATTATTTAATAATCTGATATATTTTTCTAATGATTTTATATTCCACCATCTTTTTTTAGTATCATAAGAGTGAGCAGATGGTCCAAAAGATAAGTATGGATTTAATTTCCAGTAATTAAGATTATGCTTGCATTCTTTATTATGCTTTGAATAATTTGAAATTTCATAATGTTTATAATTATTCTTTAATAAAATATTTTTAGTTATTAAAAATTGTTCAATATCTATTTCTTCTTTAGGCATAATAACTTTTTTATTTTTAACAAGATTGAAAAGTTGAGTTGACGGTTCAACTGTTAATGAATAAGCTGAAATGTGTTCTGGATTAAGAGTTGTTAATTTTAGTAAATCTTTTTTCCAGCTATTTGTTGATAAATTTGGTATATTAAATATCATATCTGTATTAATATTATCAAATCCAGCTTTTCGTGCATTTTTGAATGTATTTAAACAATCTTCTGATTTATGCAATCTCCCAAGTTTTTTTAATAACTTATCGTTAAAACTTTGAAATCCCATTGATAGTCTATTAATTCCAATTTTTTTAATATCTTTTAAAAAATCTAAAGATGCTTCACCAGGATTTGCTTCAAGTGTTATTTCTTTAACACTTGAAATATCGAATGTATCATCTAATGCTTCAAGAATTTTTTCTATATCTTTTGATGGTAGAATAGATGGAGTCCCTCCACCAAAAAAGATAGTATTAAAATTCCATTCTTTTTTTCTATAATTTTTGTATGATTTAATTTCTTTTATTAAAAGTTTAGTAAATAATGGTATTTGATTTTCACGATTTGTAATAGAATAAAAATCACAATAAATACATTTAATTTTACAAAATGGAATGTGAATATATATTGCGCTATTTTTCATTATAATTATATAAAAAATTAATTAATGTAATTTAAAGCATTGAAATAAAGAAATTCATTAATAAATTCAATTGTTAATATCCCCTTAAAATTTGGTATAAATGTCATTTGAAAAAAAAGATATAGATCAAGTTTCAATTAATTATGCAAAATCATTGATTATGGATACTGTCAGAAATGCTAATTCTGGTCATACAGGAGGTCCATTATCATCATTAGATTTTACATACATTTTATTTAAAGAGTTCCTTCAATTTGATCCTGAAAATCCAAATTGGATTAATCGTGATCGATTTGTATTATCTGTTGGTCATGAGTCAGCATTAATTTATGTAATGTTATATTATATAGGATGGTTAGAATTAGAAGATTTAAAAAGCTTTAGACAACTTGGGTCTAAAACGCCAGGCCATCCTGAAAGAAATCTGACCCCTGGAATTGAAGCAACAACAGGTCCTCTTGGTCAAGGTGTTGGTAATGCTGTAGGAATGGCAGTTGCTGAAAATATTTTATCTGAAAAATTTAGTTCAGAGGTTGTTAATCATTATACATATGTTTTACATGGAGATGGAGATATTCAAGAACCTGTTGCGCAAGGCTCAATAGCTTGTGCAGGTCATTGGGGTCTTGGAAAACTAATTGCTTTTTATGATTCAAATGATGCCCAGATTTCAGGGAAAGTATCTAGGTCTGACTCAACAGATTATAAAAAAATGTATGAATCTCATGGATGGCATGTTCAGGCAATTAATGGGCATAATCATGACGAAATTAGAAAAGCTATTAGAATTGCACAGATGGAAGTTGATAGACCATCTGTAATAATTGGGGAAACAATTATGGCTTATGGTACAGCAAATGTAGAAGGAGACCATAATACTCATGGAGCTCCTTTATCTCATGAAGAAATTAAATTAACAAAAAAGAAATTGGGTTTAGATCCTGAAAAATTATTCCAAATATCTAATGAAGTATTAGAAGATTTCAGAGCCTCTTATAATTATGCTAAACAGGAAGTAGAATCATGGAATGAAATATTAAATAAAAAATGTCTAGATAAAGAGTTTAAAGAATCTTGGGATAATTCCATAAATTTATTAATTCCAAAGTCTGTTGATTGGCCTTTATATAATTATGGAGATAATATAGCGACAAGAAAAGTTTGGGGTGCAGTAATTGAAGAACTTGCATCTAAAAAGATGTTTCTTGTAGGTGGTTCTGCAGATTTAGAGCCCTCAAATGTTACAGGAGGATTTGCTTCAATTGTAAAAGATTTTAGATCTAATAATCCATCAGGTATGAATTTAGCTTATGGTGTTAGAGAATTTCCAATGGGTGTTATTAATAATGGAATTGCTCAACATGGTGGATTATTTCCTTTTGGAGCAACGTTTTTTGTTTTTGCTGATTATGAAAGACCAGCTATAAGATTAAGAGCTCTGCAAGGACTACCTTGTATATCAGAATTTACACATGATTCAATTTATGTTGGTGAAGATGGCCCTACGCATCAGCCTATTGAACATTTAATGTCTTATAGGAATATTCCTAATTTATTAGTTTTACGTCCAGCAGATGCAAATGAAGCTGTTATTGCCTCAAAAATAGCATTTGAGCAAAAAAATAGACCATCGTTAGTTTTGCTCACAAGACAATCAGTTCCAGTTATTGACAGGAATGAATATGCTCATTTTTCAAATATTGAAAAAGGAGGATATGTCATTAGTGATGATGATAATCCTGATGTTATTATATTTGCTACGGGTTCTGAAGTATGGGTAGCACTAGAAGTAAAAAAATTACTGTCAGGTAAATGTAATGTAAAGGTTGTAAATTTATGTTGTTGGGAATTATTTGAAGAACAAAATGATTCTTATAAAAAATCAGTTTTAAAATGTGATAGTAAAACTCTTCATGTTTCTATAGAATCAGGTATAACAGATGGATGGCAAAAATTTACTGGTAGATATGGATTAAATATTGGAATTAATTCCTTTGGAGAGTCTGGTCCAGGAGTTGATGTGGCTAATCATTTTGGAATAACATCAAAAAGTATTTATGATAAAATAGTTAAAAAAATGAATGCTAAATTATGAAAAATAAGATAACTTTAATTTTAATATTATTAGGTTTTCTATATACGCAAGATATAGACCCTGTTTATACAGGATCATTTGGATCAGTTACAATAAATAATCAAGTATATAATCAATTTTCATTAAGACCTGAACTGGTATTTCGTAAATTTGGGTTAGGATTAGATTTATATTTTTATTTTGACCAAGATGGAAATTTATACGATGAGAATTGGAATTTTTCATCTTCAGAAGATATTTATAAAACTTTAGTTGATAAAATTTATTATTTGCGATGGGGAGTGCCTGATGATGAGCTTTATTTCAGAGTAGGAGCGTTACCTGAAATAACACTTGGGAATGGCTCACTTGTTAATGGATATTCAAATGTCATGGACTATCCCAGAGTAAGAAGAACAGGTCTTAATTTTAAGTATACTTTTTCAAACTTTAAATTCCAAGTTGTTCATAGTGATTTAAAAGAAGCTAAAGAACCTGGTTTGTTTGCTTTGGGTGGTAGTTTTGAATATATAAAAAATCTTGATTTTAATTTTAATATTGTAATTGATCCAAATCAGAGGAAAGGATTACTAGATTCAGATAGAGATGGTTATCCTGATTTTGTAGAGCCTGGATTTGCTAATAATGCAGATCAATGGCATCATCTACAAGATAATATTAGTGATTTGTATAATACTGATTATTGTATTGATGCTATAATAGATATTGATTTAAATGGTTTAGATGATGGATGTGATATAATCATAGCAGATTATGAAAATCAGATATCAGAATATTCAAGTTTATTAGATCTTGATGATAAAAATCAAGTAGCTGGTATATCATTCGGTTTAACATATACTGTTAATGATAGAATTAAATTATTTTCTGAATTTTCGAAATTGTCAGGTGAAACATTAAATCCATATGACTCCATAAATCAGCAAGATAATTATAGTAGTTTTGATAATAGGTTAGGATTTGGATATATCCCCCTTGGTTTTATAGCAGAATGGGATAAAGTGACTCTTATTATAGATTATAGACAAAGCTCAGAAAATTATTTATTTAATTACTGGGATCAAAATTATGATCATACAAGAGCTATGGTTATTGAGAAAGATGGAACAAATATAGTTAGTACAAAAGAGGATAAATTATATTTGTATGGAAAATCAAAAGGTGCAAGCTTGAATTTAACTAGTAATTTTCTTAAAATCTTTCAGTTAGAAATGATGTATCAATATCTAAATGGTGATAAATGGAGTGATGATATTAATGATTATAAATCTGATCAAAATAGCACTTTTTATACAAAACTTGATATTGATACATCAATTATTCAAAAAGTTAGAATTGCTGAAATATTTTATCAACA
>CAYVBB010000041.1:0-9660 GCA_964448515.1 uncultured bacterium
CGTTTTCTTTTTCATTTTTGATAAAGAAAGAATCTTTAATTGTTTTAATCGTTGTCGCGTTTTTCGATGTTTTTTATTTGCAGTTTTTTTCTTTTTATTCATTCAATCTCCGGAACATTAAAATATCATATAAACTAATTAGACGCTAAATATAAAAATAAAATATTAATTATTTAATGCAATTTTATAAAAAATCATTCAAGATACATCAACCCAAAAACAATCATCATTTCATCTGTGCTTAACAATCCAAAGTTGACATAGTTTGAGGTAATATTATTGTATGTTGCTCTGGCAATTAATCCCTCCCCTTGGCTAATCGTTAGGGGCGGGTCTAAGGAGAGCACGGGAGGATGCTCATAGTCTAGAGCTGTATAAATTAAGCTTTCTTCTCCAGCTGCAGATTGAATTAAAATATCAAACCTTGTCATAAGCTGATGTGCATGTGAAAACAATTGAAAAAGTTTTATTTGATTTGGCCCGGGAGGATTTTCTATTGTCATGCTGTTCATTATATCATTAAAAGAATAATATTTTGTTAAAACTGTTTCTTGGCCAGGGGGTAAAGTGATTTCAGTATTTCCAAGCTGTATTATTCCAGCAATATGTTCTATTTCTTGAGGCAAAGCAGCGTGTAAATTAACATATACCTCCCCCTGTATTATATCATTTGTATAATTAAAGTAGTGCGGATTTAAGTCAAGCCCAAAATCAGAATCTATTTCTAGCGCAATTCCTGGGGGCAAAGCATAAGACCAGCTAGGCCATTGTGTGCCTGTTATAAAAGTATGGCCCTGCAGTGTTTGTACGTTGTTAATCCAATCAGGGTTTGGCCCAACTCCAGGTAAAAACTGATCAATGTACGGGGAATGAATGTCCCTATATTCATATGGAGTTGGCGCAGCTCCATAATTTTCTGGAAACATATATGCAATAAAGTGATGTGAGCCAGGCGCCATTGCAATTTCAACCATATTAACGTAGTAGGTTCCGCTTACTGGTGGAACATAGTATAAAAACTCTCTTTCAGTATTAGGATACACATTAAATGGACCGATATGATATTGGAGTCCATTGATAGGCGGCTCAAGGGGAACAAATTCAGGAGGCTCATATACTGATTGATCATTTAAAATAATAGGGTCAACAACAGAGCCGTTTTCAGGCGCACCCTCCCTCAACCATTGTTTAATAAAATTTAATTCCCCGTTTGTTAAATAGGGACCACCAAGGGGCATTAACTCCCCATACTGTGGATGTTCACTATAAAAATGATTTTCGTTTTTAATGTTTATTTTTTCCCAAAAATAACTTTGCAGTAAACCTAGAAGCCCAGCCTCATCGCTAATTAACACTAAATTATCATCAGCTGCAGAAGTATTATTTGGTGATCTGTTTATTAATTGAGAGTATGCAATTTCTTCGGTTAAAATAAGATTGGAGGTTTCTGCATAAAAAGAACCCCCATAATGACACTGAGCACATTTTGAGCTCAAAATATCTTCATTGATAATTTGCCAAGAATCCCGCTCTTCTACATCGTTTAATATATAATTAATTAAAATAATTACATCAGAAACATTTAAAATATTATCAAAATTAATATCTCCGCTGGGGTTGTGTGATAAATCATTTATAATAATTGATACCAGCGATATAATATCGGTAATATTAATTATATAATCATTATTTAAATCTCCCAGAGGGAACTCGGGAGCGCATGTTAAGTTGCATGATTCATAATTATTAAAAAAATATTCATCGTTATTATTTGTATTGCACCCATAAGCAGGCGTGCACAGTTCCCCGCTCCAAACATAACCAATAAAATTTTCACAATCCCCGAATTCATTTGGATCTAAAACGGAACAGTCTTGTGCAAATGTGTTATAGCAAAAAAAGATTAAAAAACATAATATATGTCTCTTTTGAATAAGCAAGTTATATTAAATTTAATAATTAACTTAATTATTAAAAAGATATTATATGTGGAGTCTATATGAGCATTCAATGGGAAACAATTAAAAAGTTTAAAGACATTAAATATGAAAAGGGCACAAACTGCGCTCAAAACATTAATAAAATAACAATTAATAGGCCCGAGGTTAGAAATTCGTTTAGGCCCCAAACAGTTTTTGAACTAAAAGAAGCTTTTACACTAGCGAGAGAAGATCAGGAATGCGGAGTAATTATACTAACTGGAGAAGGAGAAAAGGCTTTTTGTGCTGGAGGAGATCAAAAAATAAGAGGAGATGCAGGATATGTTGGCGCAGACGGGGTTCCAAGATTAAATATATTAGACGTACAAAAACAGATAAGATATATGCCTAAGCCAATAATTGCAATGGTTGCGGGGTATGCTGTTGGTGGCGGGCATGTTTTACACATGTTATGTGACTTAACAATTGCAGCAGACAATGCACGGTTTGGGCAAACAGGCCCTCAGGTTGGTTCCTTTGATGGTGGGTGGGGAGCATCATATATGGCTAGAATTATTGGTCAAAAGCGAGCACGAGAAGTGTGGTTTTTATGTAAATTTTATAGTGCTAAAAAAGCATTAGATTGGGGTCTGGTTAATGAGGTTGTTTCGTATAAAAATCTTGAAAAAGTTACAATAGAATGGTCACAAAAAATACTTGAAAAATCTCCGTTGGCATTAAGAATGTTAAAAGGGGCCCTAAATGCTGATTGTGATGGTCAGGCTGGACTACAGCAGCTCGCAGGAGATTCAACAATGTTGTTTTATATGACAGAAGAAGCACAAGAGGGACGAGATGCATTTAAAGAAAAAAGAAAGCCTAATTTTAAAAAATTTCCAAAACTTCCTTAAGAATTAATGAATATTTTACCATGGATTCAGGCTGCTCGTATAAAGACACTGGTGGCTTCAGCGGTTCCTATTATTAGCTCGATTATTATTTTACCCAAATCGACACCCCCCAATATTCTACTATTGTTCTTAACTCTTATTGCTGCGCTAATTATTCAAATTGTTACAAATTATATTAATGACTTATATGACTTTTTAAAAGGGGTCGATCATAATCGTGTAGGTCCAAAGCGTATGTTACAATCAGGTAGTATTTCTGAAACGCAGATGAAAAGGGCAATCATTATATTGTTTTTTGTTGGCATTATTATGGGAGTACCCCTGGCAATTAAAGGAGGCTGGTTAATTATTATTATTGGATTGTCTTCTTTTTTGTTTGCATATTTATATACAGCAGGACCCTTTGCCCTTGCCTATAATGGTCTTGGTGATATATTTGTGTTTATTTATTTTGGCCTAATAGCAGTATCAGGCTCGTATTATTTACAGGTGGATCAATTTAATATAAATTGTATTTATCTTGGAGCTTCTATAGGATGTAAAAACGTTTTATTATTAATTATTAACAACTTAAGAGACTATAAAACAGATTTAAGATATTCTAAAAAAACACTTATTGTTAAATGCGGACCAATATTTGGGAAAGCATATGCTATAATTATATTATTTATGTCATATGTTTTTATATTTTTATTATCAATAAACATTCGGGATCATGTAATATTTTATGTCATGCTAGTTTCTGTTCCATTATCTGGAAACATTATAACTGATGTTTTGTTTAAAAAGTCTAAAGAGCTTAATCCTGCGCTTGGAAAGGTTTCTTGTTTGTTAATTTTAGATTGTGTTTTGTTGTATCTGGGTCGGCTATTATGAAAATTATTCAAATATATTATGAGCAATATCAAGCGCCGTTAATGCATGGCTTTCAAAATTCTAAAAATAAATATAACCATCAAAAGGGACTAGTTTTTACTATTAAGACAAAAACGAATATTGGTTTGGGGGAGGCTGTTTTGTTAGATGGGTTTTCTCATAATACATTTCAAGAAATGATGTGGGCGGCAGAATCTTTTATTGGTGTTGTTGGACAAAACGACGAATATACTTTTAATGAATTGCTTGTAATTGCTGCAATTCATTGTAGCAATGTGCCTTCTGTTCATTTTGCAATTGATACAGCTCTTTATGATATTCAAGCACAAAAGAAAAACATTTCTTTGTCTAGACTTTGTAATAAAAATTCGTCCCACTATGTAAAAATTAGTCAGACCCTTATAAATAAGGAGAGCTCTATTTATAACGATGTAATCAAATTAAAGATTGGTGTGAACCAAATCAATGATGATGTTAGTCTTTTAAATCAAATATCAGAAAAACATCCATTAATAAAGATTAGACTCGATGCAAATCAAAAGTTTTCCATAGAAGAATTTGAGAATTTATATCAGAAAATTTCTCATCTTAATATTGATTTTTTTGAAGAGCCAATAAAAAATCCAAATATTAAAAAAATAGAATATTTTAAAAACAAGTACCCTTGCTTAAAATATGCAATTGATGAAAGTCTATATCAAAAAACTAATTATGAAGACTGGATTAAAAAAGGGCTGATAAACACAATGGTTCTTAGGCCAAGTATTTTAGGGGGGTTTGTTGAGTTTTTTAAAATAGTTCAATTACACAGCAAGAATTTACAGCTTTTAATTGCCTCCTCTCTCGAAAACAGTATTGGGAACATGGCTATTATTCATTTGGCGTCTACAATAGAACAAAACAATAAACACGGTGTTAATATATATGATTTTTTTAATGAATTTATTAAAAAACCAGTTTATACAAACAGGCACATTGAACTAAAAGATTTGATTGGATTGGGCTTTTCAAAATGATTAATGATATATTAAATGAGCGCGCCACAAAAGATCCCGACAAGATTTTTATAACATATAAAAAACAAAAAATTTCATATGCTAGGTTTAATTATATGGTTAATAACTTTTATAGGTCTTTAAACACGAAGGCATATGAATATGTTGGTTTGCAAATAAATGATAAGCTGAAGCTATTAATAGCAATTATCGCGTTAAATAGAAAAAAAACAATTCCAATTGTTTATCCAAACTATCCCAATATTGATGAATATATTAATACAACAAAAATTTCTGTTTTGATAAAAGATTTTGAAGTAATTGAAAAAAAAAATGATTTAACAAACAATTATATCTATCAAGAAAATGAAACCCAGATTGTCATGTTTACATCTGGAAGCTCAGGCGCACCAAAACCATGTGAATTGACATATGGTAATTTTTATGAAAGTGCAAAAATGTGGGATAAAATTCTTGGGTTTCAAGATAAAGATGTCTACTTAAATCATATGCCCCTTACACACGTAAGTGGTATGTGTGTTTTTTTTAGGTCCCTGTATTATAGCTTTGAAATGATTTTAGATTATTTTACAATAGATACTTATGTAAAACATTCTCAGAGAATCAGTTTGGTTTCCATGGTTCCAGCAATGATTAAAGCATTGCACCAAAATTATCCAGATGAGAGACCTAAAAAAATGAAGGCCGTTGTTGTTAGTGGAGATGATATTGATATGCCTTTATTGCAAATAATTAAAACAAAAAAAATACCTGCATATATTTCATATGGGCTGACTGAGTCTTGTTCAGGAATTGCGGGGGCGTGGATTGATGACTTTAGTTATAATTCAGCGTATAAAGCTCATCCAAACGTAGTAATTGGATTGTCTGGCAAAGCCTTAACAATTGTTTCGCCAACAATTATAAAAAAATATTTTAATTTGGACAAACTCCTAAACAAGAGATTTGTTACTTCAGACTGTATTGAGATAGTTGAAAAAAATAAATTTAAATTTACAAAAAGACTTGATGATATTGTTATATCGGGCGGAGAAAACATATCGCTGCAATATATAAAAAAACATTTATTAAAATATGATGGTATTAAGTCTTGTGATATTGAAATTATGAAGCATAATCGTTGGGGGCTAGCAATTCATGTAATTTTGAGTGCAAATAAAAACATTGATAAACAAAAATTTTATAAAAAGCTTAAACAAACATTACCAAATCATATGATTCCTAAAAAAATTACCATGCGATGATATTAATATTAGACAACTATGATTCCTTTACTTATAATCTGGTACAGTATGTCGGGGCAATTAATACCAACATTAAGGTTATTAAAAATAACGAATTAACAGTTGGGCAAATTAAAGAGATGAACTTTTCACATATTATTATTTCACCAGGACCAGGAAATCAGTTTAATACTGGTATCGCAATCAATTTAATAAAAAGTCTGTCATCTAAGGTGCCAACTTTGGGTATATGTTTGGGGCACCAAACAATTGCACACTGTTTTAATGCAAAAATTATTAGGAGTAAAAATATAATGCATGGAAAAACATCTATAATTACACATAATCAAAACTCAGTTTTATATAAAAGAATTCCTATAAAATTTCAAGCAACGCGATATCATTCACTCTCGGTTGATAGAAACTATAGCAATATAGATCTTCAAGTTACATCAAAAAGCGATGATGGGGAAATTATGAGCATTGAGCATAAAAAATTGCCTATTTATGGGATCCAATATCATCCGGAGGCTATTTTAAGTGAGCATGGATTGCAAATTATCAAAAACTTTTTAAATATAGTTGTATGATACAACAATGTTAAAAGGAACTATTCAGTTAAAGGGCGATAAATCAATCTCGCATCGAATTTTATTATTTGGAGCCCTGGTTAGTGGTCGGTGCAATATTTATAATCTCTCTGAATGCCAAGATGTTCAAAGAACAATAAATATTTTAAAAAAATGTAATATTAAAATTATAAAAACAAAAAATAAAATAACAATTTTTGAATCCAAAATAGATCAGAAAGTTAAGCGGTTTTATTGTGGAAATTCTGGCACAACAGCGAGGTTCATGTTGGGTTTTTTGCCAAGCCTTGGTGTTAGCGGCATGATATATGGCGATAAATCATTATCAAAAAGACCAATGCAGCGATTAGTTGAGCCATTAATTAAAATGAACATTAAGATTAAGGCAATTAAAAATAGTTTGCCTATTTATTTTGAAAAATCTCAAGCCAGGCCTATTGATTATTCCATAAAGAACCCCAGTGCTCAAATTAAAACAGCCCTTATTTTTACTGCTCTTTCAACCAAATCTAAATCATATATAAGAGACCCCTTTTATACAAGAGATCATACTGAAAATATTATTCAATATCTTGGGGGCCCCAGAGAATATTATAGTAAATTTAAAATAAATCGTTTTAATTACATTGTTCCTGGAGATATTTCTAGCGCTTCATTTCTTATTACGGCAGCATTATTATTAAAGGGCTCTGATTTAGCAATTAGAAAGGTTTTATTTAATAAAACAAGAATTGGCTATATTAAAATTTTACAAAAAATGGGTGCAAAAATTACAATATCAAATAAAAAGAGTCAAAATTGTGAAACTATTGCAGATATTAATGTTAAATATACAAGAATATTGAAAGCAATATCCCCCGGCTCTTCAGAGATAGTGAGCATGATTGATGAAGTGCCTATTTTTGCTTTAGTTGCTTGTTATGCTAGGGGAACAACAAGCGTGCGCCATGCGACAGAACTCCGTTATAAAGAAAGCGATAGAATTAAATCAATTGTTTATAATTTGAAGAAATGTGGTGGTAATATTGTTGAAACGCAGGATGGTTTTATTATTAAACGGTCATTTTTGTTGTATAATACAAGCATTAATGATTTTATGGATCATAGAATTGCTATGATGTGTGAAATATTAAAGCTAATAAGCACAAATAAGTTTTTTGATATAAATGAAAGAAATAAGCTTATTGACATATCTTTTCCGGAATTTTATAAACACATGAGCAATGTATATGTATAAATTGAACATTATTGGTTTGCCTGTTTTTCAAAGCAAAAGTCCTAAAATATTTAAATTTATTTTTAAGACATTGAATATTAAGGCCTCTTATGATGCTCATGAGATTGCCAATTTATCCGCCTTAGTGCATTATATAGAATTATGTAAAAAAAACAATGTTCTTGGTTGTAATGTAACAATGCCATATAAAGAGAGCATAAATCAATTCATCAATCATTATGATCATATTTCTAAAATAACGGAATCTGTGAATTGTATTAAAATAGTTAGAAATAAAATTTTTGGATATAATAATGATTATTTTGGATTTAAAAAATTAATAGAAATCAACAAAATTAATATAAAACATTCTAACAATATTATACTTGGTTCTGGGGGAAGTGCACGCACCATTATTTTATATTTGCTAAATAATAATGCAAAAAACATTACTATTTTATCTCGCAATAAAGAAACGTCATCAAAGATTATTAAAAGGTTTAATTCAATTAATAAAAAGGTAAAAATTGATTTATATAGCAACAAATATGACTATACAAATTATAATCTTATTAATTGCACCCCCATAGGACTAAAGCCGAATACATCAAAAAAGATTTTATCTTTATTGGGACCAGTTGATTTTAATTGGATTATTGATATTAATTATATTTATAAAAAAGATTTTTTTAATTTATCTCATCAAAAAATAATTACTGGAGAATTAATGTTTATTTTTCAAGCATTTAAATCATTAGATATATGGTTTGGTTCAAATATTTCAGATAAATTAGATTATATGCAAATTAAAAAATTATTATGCTAAGTAAAATTAATTATTTAACTGCTGGAGAATCACATGGCAAAGGATTGCTGGGAATTATTGAAGGCATTCCATCAGGACTACATATTAATAAGGAATATATAGATTATCATTTATCACGCAGACAAAAGGGATTTGGAAGAGGCGGTAGAATGAAAATAGAAAATGATGTTGTAAATATTTATTCTGGTATTAGGCATGGCCAAACAATTGGCTCTCCCATAGGATTAATTATTAATAATATAGATTATAAAAATTGGATTGATATAATGTCAACCGAGACACCTTCAGTTAAAATTGATCAAATCACCTTACCACGTCCAGGTCATGCAGATTTAGCTGGTGTTATGAAATATCAGTTTATGGATATACGAAATGTTATTGAAAGATCATCTGCAAGGGAAACGACAATGAGAGTTGCCGTTGGTTCTATATGTAGAAAACTATTAGAAGAATTAAATATTCATATTGCAAGCTATGTAACCGAAATACACAATGTTCGAGACGATGAAAATTATAATATTCCAATTAATGAAATGAATAAAATAGTAGATTTATCACCCGTAAGAGCTCTTAATAAAAAAATTGAAAAAAGAATGATTGATATAATAAAAAATGCACAAAATAAAGGAGATACAGTTGGTGGAAAATTTATAATTATAGTTTCCGGAGCTCCTTATGGATTGGGGAGTTATACTTCTTGGAATAAAAAATTAAATTCAAAATTATCCGAATCAATTTCTTCAATTAATGCAATTAAAAGCATTTCATTTGGGATTAATAATTCTAGCTCTTTATTTGGTAGTCAACTACATGATGAAATAGAATATTATGACAATCAATTTCAACGAACAAATAATAATTCTGGAGGAATAGAAGGAGGGATGAGTAATGGTCAAAACATTTTAATAAGCGCTGAGATGAAACCTTTGTCTACATTAACGAAGCCGTTGAAATCAATTGATATTCAAACAAAAGAAAAAAAATTAGCCCATAAAGAGCGAACAGACTCCTGTGCCGTTCCAGCAGCCTCTATTGTTGCAGAAAGCATGACATGTATTACTATTTTAGATGCTATTTTAGATA
>CAYVBB010000042.1:0-6327 GCA_964448515.1 uncultured bacterium
AATCAACCACTACCATCTAATCCAATAATTAGAGAATCTATAGGTTTTATTGTTACCGCTTTGTATCTTTTTGTTTTACCTGTGTTTTTAGCAAAAACATTTTTTAAAAATATGTTAAAAGAATATGGCCCTGTAAGATATGTTTTTTTAATGCTAATGGGTTTATCAATGCTTTCTTTACCAATTAAAATGTACTTAAGATGGTTCTTTAATCTTAAGTATATAGTGGCAATCCCAGAATACTTCTTTAATATTTAAATATGGAATATAAAAACGACGAGAGATATTGGAATATAAATTTACTAAATAAGTGGTTTGCTGTATCTAGTATTTTATTTTTGTTATCGATTGGGTGGATGTTTTTAAACGATAATGATGATGAATTTAAAGAGTATCAGCGAGAATTTAGAAAAGTAGGTTCTGAAATTGCTCAAGCTAAATTATTTGAAGAACTTAATAAAGTTGAAAATGAACGAGATATATATGAAAAAGCTTACAATGATGAAAAAATTAAATATGATTCTAAAAATAATGTTTTAGATTCATTGAATAATTTGCTTATTGAAGTAAAGGGAGTTTTTTATAAATCTAATATGGATTATTTGTTTTTTAAAGCAGAGGCAGATGAAAAAAAATATTTATATGAAGCAGAGATTGTTGAATATCATCATCATAAAGATGAACATCACGATGATACCCATAAACATTTTAAGTATAAAGATAAATATGAGCAATCTTTAGTTAAATTAAATGAATTGAAGCTAATTAAAGAAAGAGATGAAAAAACTGTTGAAGCTATTGAAGATGAAATTAAAAGTATAAGATTTGATTTAAAGCTTGAAGAGGATAAATTAAATAAATACCTTAAAGAAGTTACTTTATTAGAAAAAAAACTTGAAAAATTAGACAGAACTAAGATGACACTAGCAAATCAAATAGGAGATATTGTTAGAGATTTACCTATTATTGATTTTTTAGATCCCTATTATAAAGTTAATCAGTTGGTTGTGAGTGATGTTAAGTATGATGTTAATTTTGCTTCTGTTCCTAGTGTAGATAGATGTACTAGTTGCCACTTGGGTATAGATAATCCAGATTTTTCTGATGCACCTCAACCATTTACAAGCCATCCTAGATTGGATTTATATGTATCTTCTTCTTCATCGCATACTATGGATCAGTTTGGTTGTACAAGTTGTCATGCAGGTAGAGCAAGGGGGACAACGTTTGTATCTTCATCTCATACTCCAGGTTCTGCTGAACAAGAGGAAGAATGGAAAGAGAAATATGATTGGGAAAAAATTCATCATTGGCTTCAACCTATGTTACCAACAAAATATACTCAAGCAAGTTGTTTCAATTGTCATGAGAGTCAGCCTATCATAGATGGTGGAGAAAAATTAGCTCTAGGTCTAGGATTAATTAGTACATCTGGTTGTAATAATTGTCATCATATTGAAACATATGAAAAAGAAAATAATGCAGGACCACCACTTACTAATTTAGATAAAAAATTAAATAAAGAATGGGTAGCTAAATGGATTAAAAATCCTCAAAGTTTTAGATATAATACATGGATGCCTCATTTCTTTGAACAAGAAAATAATTCAAGTCCTGAAATGATTAAAAGAAATAATTCTGAAATATATGCAATTACAGAATATCTATTTCCAAATGGGGAGCATAAAATGAATAATTCTTCTCAATATATCGGTGATTATGAATCAGGAGAAAAATTGTTTAATGCTGTTGGGTGTATGGGTTGTCACCAGATTAAAGAAGAGAAAAGTGAATTAATTTCTGAAGAGTTACCATATGAATTATATAAATCTAAATTTGGTTATGAAACTGAAGAGATGACTAGGTATGAGCTTCTTAAGAATCAAGGACCAAATTTAATAGGAATAGGTTCGAAGTCAGATGCTGAATGGATTTATAATTGGATTAAAAATCCTTCTGAATATTATCCTGAAACAAGGATGCCAGACTTAAGATTATCTCATGAAGAAGCTTCTGATATAACAGCTTATTTATTAACACTTACTAATGAAGAGTTTTCAAAATTACCTAGTTCTTATTATGATAAAGATGAGATAAATAATATCGCTAGAGGGTGGTTAATAAAAGGTTTTCCTGAAGAAGAAGCTGATGAAAAATTAAATAAGATGTCTTCAGATGAAGTTATTCATTATGTAGGCACAAAAAGTATAAATTTTTATGGTTGTTATACATGTCATGATATTAAAGGATTTGAAAATGCAAAGCCTATTGGAACAGAGTTAACTCATGAAGGTACAAAACCTGTAAATACTTTAGACTTTGGACATATTCATTCTATAGGACATAATAATTATTCTTGGTTTGAACAAAAATTAGCTAATCCTAGGATTTTTGATAGAGATAAAATAGTTGCTCCAGAAGATAAGTTAAGAATGCCTAATTTTTATTTTAAGCCCGAGGAAGTTGAAGCAATTGCTACTGCAATTCTTGGATTTAATAATAATAAGTTTTCTTCAAATCTGCTTGTTGAAAATCTTATTGATGATAAAAATGTATTTAAAGGATATTCATTAATACAGTCTTATAATTGCCAAGGTTGTCATATTATAGATGATTTTGGGGGACAAATAGCTGATGTTATAGGTTCTTCAGAATATGCTCCTCCTAATTTAAATACTCAAGGTATTAAGACTCAACCTGATTGGCTGTTCTCATTCTTTAAAAAACCTATTACAATAAGACCTAATTTGCAGGTCAGAATGCCATCATTTACAATGTTATCAGATGGTGATTGGAACTCTGTTATTAAAGCATTTCAGCATATGGAAAATCATAATTTATCTTTTGAAGGTGCTCACATGATTAATTCAAAAACAACTGAATTTAAATCTGGAGAGAAATTACATGAATTTGGTGCTTGTAATAATTGTCACTTTTATGGTGAAATAAAACCTATTCAGGGTGCAGCAACATGGGCACCTAATTTAGCTTTAACTAAAGAAAGATTACGACCAGAATGGGTTGTTGAGTGGTTAAGAGATCCACAGAAAATTATGCCAGGTACTAAAATGCCTGCACCTTATCTACCTACAGCAGATATTTTATCTGTTGATGGTGCTGAAGGAACATGGGGTAAAGATTTAATTGATTTAAATGGTGATACAGATTTGATGCTTAGAGGATTGACAGATTATCTTTATAATATTCAAGGTAAAATTGACATTTCTGATTATGTTAGAGAGTATTTTAAGGTAAATGGATATGATTTTAATTCTGGAGATGAAGATGATGATGAAGATGATTGGGATGAAGATTGGTAAAAGATATTTTAATAATATATTTTTAATAAGTTGTCAATATCTTTTTTTGCCTCACTAGGTTTCCAATCAATACCATCATATGTTTTTATTAACTTTAAATTTTTATCAATTAAAATACTTCTCATGTTGTGTCCAATATTATTTTCCTCTATACCCCAATATGCTACTCCAGATTGTTGACTTATAGAAAAAATATCATTTAAATGATTATAACTTGATAGAAAATGTAAATTTTCTTTCTCAATTGAACCGTACATACTTTTTAATACCTTTGGAGAATCATATAAATAATCAAAGCTAATTAATAGAAATGTTATATTTTCATTTTTAAAATAATTTGCAAGATATTGATTTTTAATAATAGCTGCGGGGCACATATTAGGCATTGGACATTTGCTAAATATAAATGATATAAGTATAAAATCAGAATTAAAATCAGATAATGATACATTATTATTGTTTGTATTTGAGAAGCTAACATTATCAATGTATTCACCAGGTTCTTTGAGATTATATTTTGAATCTTCACCATTATCCCAAAAATCTTTTTCAGTATTTAATACTGAAGTACCTATCTTATTATAGTTTATAGTATAGCTGTCATTATTTTTTATAATCAAGTCAAATGAGACACTATCATTAATAGTAAATTCATTAATATCAACGGTATTGTGAAGTTTAAAAAACATAACCATTTTAACCATGAATCCTGGGATTTCTTCATGATCTATAAGAATTTTATTATCATTTTTGTTTATTTCCTTAATAACACCAATTACTTTATATTTTTTTGGAGTATCACAAGAAAAAAGTAAAATAACAATACTAACTAATAAAATTATTCTTTTATTCATTAAAATAATTTAAAAAAAACTTTAAATAAACACATAAATCATTTTAATTTATTAATAATGAATCTCAATAAAATTTTTAAAAGTAAAATTAAAGGAATAATAAAATGAAAATCGGTATTTTTTGGGGAAGTTCAACAGATAATACAACAACAGCTACAGAATTTATGAAAGAATATTTGGAAATGAATGATCATGAAGTAGAAATTCATAATATCGCTGATGCTGATGTTGAAAAAATTCTTGAATATGATAATATTATTATCGGATGTCCAACATGGCATATTGGAGAATTACAAGAAGATTGGGATTCAGTATTTCTAGATTATGAAAAACTTGATTTCTCTGGTAAAACAGCTGCTTTTTTTGGTTGTGGAGACCAAATTGGTTATCCAGCAAACTTTTTAGATGCAATTGGAATGTTAGCAGAACCATTTATGAAAAAAGGTGGAAAATTAATTGGTAGAATTTCAAGAGATAATTATCAATTTGAAGGTTCTAGAGCTCTTGATAAAGATGACAAATTAATGGGTTTAGGACTTGATTATGATAATGATGATGAGCAAACATGTGAAGATTATATGATTGATTGGCTTGAGGATATTATTGAAGAGTTTCCTGGTTAATATATAATTTTATTATAATTGTTATAAAAAAAGGGCTATCTAAAAATAGCCCTTTTTTTTTATCTAGTCTATAGATTAAAAAAATTACTTAGTTTTTGAAGGTTTTATAAAAGTAAAATCCTGAGTAGTTTCAATTGAATCTTCTATTGTTACTGATTTTATTATAGATCGAGACATTTTGAATTTTTCTTGCCAAGCTATTACTTCATATGTTCCTGGAGGAATATTATCTATTTTAAAGTTTCCTTTATCATCAGTAACAGCAAAATAGGGATGGTCTTGAACAAGTACCCATGATTTCATCCATGGATGAACATCACATTTTATATAGAAAGGTTCTTCCACTTTTCCAAAAGATGTTTCTTTTTCTTTTACAACTTTAGGCATTGCAAAATTAAACTGATCATTTACTTTAGCCATAGAATGTATGTTGTGTAATGTAGCATCACTATTCTTAATTAGAACAGGTTGATCTTTCATTACTGCCATAACATGAGGTGTATATACACATCCTTTTTGATCTAATACAGCTGCTTCAGTTAAAGATGGACCATCATAGTTAACATCTTTTAACCAAACAATCACATTTTTTAGGTTTAAATTTTCATCAACGATAAAGCTTTCTGATAAAACTTTTTCATCGTGTGATGCACCACAAACTGGATCTGCATCCATTTTTAATGTTTTTTTACCTGGAACTTTTCCTTGATATTTCACATTTCCTACTAAACTTCCATGTTTATGTGTATCGCTTGTACCACAACCATCACAGTGTGCAGATAAACTAGATATTAGAAATACAGCTGAAATAATAAATATTAATTGTTTTTTCATTTTAATCCTATTCTCCATTTAATTAACATGTAAATTTAAATCATAAGGTAAATTTACTGCAAGAGTTCTTTATATAATTACATATTGAAACAATTATATGATTTATATTAATTATATAAATTTTTATATTAGGCATAATACTTAACTTAAGAGGAGTTATTTTGCTATTCTATATATTATTATTTTCAGTTTTATTTGCAAGTAGCGATTTTATTCTTGATGATATATCAAGTAATGGATATAAAGTAAAGTTTCTATTAAATGATGATTTAGAATTTAATAAAAAAGATTCATTTACATCGATAAAATCATCGAAAGGGTATACTGATATATTAGGAATGCCTAAACTTCCTTTATATTCGACTATGATTATGATCGATCCATCTAAAGAATATGAAGTTGATTTTGTTGTTGAAAAATCAAAGGTTGTTAAAAATATTAAAGTAACACCTACTCAGAATATCCAAAAAGGATTAGAAAAAACTACTGTTGAAATAATTAATAATGATTTTTATGATTCATTTAATTCCTATCCTTATGTAAATGTTTCTATATCAGAACCAATGGTAATGAGAGATATAGTAGTTTGTAATATAAATGTTGTTCCATTTAATTATTTACCTAAAGAAGATAGATTAGAAATTTATGAATCTATATCAATTAATATTAGAGAAGTTGGCGAAACAGAAGATATTA
>CAYVBB010000042.1:6337-9456 GCA_964448515.1 uncultured bacterium
CAAAAGTGTTTGAGAAAATTTATAAAAATCAAATATTAAATTATGAACAGCTATATAGAGATAACAATTATCAAAATCCGGCAATATTATATATTTGTTCAGGTGACATTGAAGATAATTCTATTTTTCAACAATTAGTCGAATGGAGAAGGCAAAGAGGATATGTCGTATATACTGTTTCAACATCAGCTATTGGAAGTTCTTCTTCATCTATTAAAAATTATATTCAAAATGCTTATGATAACTTTGATATTGTACCTGAATATGTTGCATTAGTAGGGGATGTTGGAGGTTCATATAGCATCCCAACTTATTATGAAGATTTCGGTCATGATTCATATGGCAATGAATGTGAAGGAGATCATCCTTACTCACAATTAGATGGTTCAGATTTACTTCCAGAAGTATTAATTGGTAGAATGTCTATTAGAACTGTAAGTGAACTTAGTACAGCCGTTTATAAAATTATAAATTATGAGAAAGCTACTTATTTAGGTAGCTTAGATAATTATTATAATAAAGCTGCTATGTTTGGTGATCCATCTAGTTCAGGTAATTCTTGTTCTATTACAAAAGAAGCGGTTGCTAATTTATTAACTAATCATGGATTTGGGGATGTTTATTTAAAAACTTCTGGAGGAAGTTGGTCTTCTTCTATGAGAGATGAATTATCGGATGGTTCTTTATTTTTCAATTATAGAGGTTATTTAGGAATGAGTGGTTTTACAACAACTGATGTTGATAATGCGAGTAATGGTTATAAGCTACCTTTTGCAACTGTTCTTACTTGTGGAACTGGTTCATTTTCAGAAGATAATACATGCATGTCTGAAAAGTTTTTCAGAGCAGGAACTGTTTCTAATCCAAAGGGTGGTGTTGCAGCAATTGGAACAGCGACATGGAATACTCATACTTTATTTAATAATATAGTTGATATGGGACTTTATCAAGGTCTACTAGCTGATAAGGTTGAAACAGCTGGAGCATGCTTAGCGAGTGGTAAATTAGCTTTATATAATACTTATCCAACGAATCCTTACCAATGGATAAGCTCATTTACTCATTGGAATAATCTGATTGGTGATCCTGCAACTCATTTGTGGACAGCAACTCCTGATTTACTGGTTGTTAGTCATGAAAGTGAAATATCTTATGGAACTAATTATTTTAATCTTATAGTTGAGGATTCCTTTGGAAATTCCATTGATGATGCTCTTGTTACATTGCTTATTAGATTTGGAGATTCTCCAGTTAACTTATATACAAATAGTAATGGAGAGGTGAATTTTGATTTAGAATCATTTAATAGTGGCCTTGTAAGTATTACAGTTACAAAAAATAATTATAAACCTTATACTGGATCAGTAAATATTGCAAATTCTAATATATCTGTAAATATTGACCCTAATCAAAATTTGATAATAAATGATGGTAATGATGGAATTCCGACAGCTGGAGAGACCTTTGGTTTATCCGTACCTGTTTATAACTATGGTAGTCAAATAGCTCAAGGAGTAACAGCAGTATTAACATCCTCTTCTAATTCTATTAATATTATTAATAATCAAGTATCAATTGGTAATGTAAATCAAAATCAAAGTTTATATTCGCCTGATTTTAATGTTTCTTTGCTTCCATCAGCTGTTCAATCAGAAGATTTAGAATTATATATAAATTTTGAAGATAATCAAAATAATCAATGGTCATCTAAAGTTAATTTAGATATTAGAGGAAGTCATTTATTACCTACTCAAGAGATTGTAGTTCAACCAGGTCAAACAAATAGCATTAATATAGCTTTAGCTAATCAGGGTTCACTATCTGCTAGTAATGTTGTTGCAGAATTGATTTATCTAGGTAGTTCATTAACAATTAATGATAATTTTGGAGCGTGGGGGAATATTGATTCTGGAGAAGAATTAAATTCGACAAATAGTTTTAATATAACTGCAAGTAGTGATATTGTAAATGGTAGTCAATTAATTGCATCTCTATTAATTGAAGATTCTAATGGGTATAGTAAAATTGAGAATATTACTTTTAGATTAGGAACAGTCTCTGTTGATGATCCTTTAGGGCCTGATAATTACGGGTATTATATTTATGATTCTAATGATTTAGACTACAATCTATATCCTGAATATGATTGGGTTGAAATTAATCCAAGTAGTGGCGGCTCTGGAACGAATCTTAATTTATCTAATAGTGGAAATGGTAATTGGAGTGGTAATGGGCCGCTTGATACAGTTAATTTACCATTTACATTTACTTTTTATGGAATTGATTATAATCAAATTACTATTTGTACTAATGGTTGGATAGCTTTTGGTGATATAGATTCAGAATCATTTAGAAATTATCCTATTCCTGGAGCTGGAGGTCCATCACCAATGATTGCTGCCTTTTGGGATGATTTAGAAACTGGGAATAATGGAGATGTATATTATTATAGTAATAATAATTATGCTGTAATACAATGGGATAATATGAGAACTCATGATTCAAATTCTTTAGAAACATTCCAAATAATATTAAATAATGATTCTAATCAGCCTTATGGTGATAATTCGATTAAAATACAATATGAAGAATTTAACAATACATCTTCTGGAGATTTTAATAATTATCCACCAGAACATGGTAGTTATGCTACAATCGGTATAGAAAATCATTTGTCTGATGATGGTTTGCAGTACACTTATTATAATAATTACCCTACTGCTGCAATGACTTTATCTGATAATACAGCTTTATTTATAACAACTCAGTTACCTATCACTTTACCTGCTCCGCAATTGTATTCATCTTATAATAATTTAGATTTTAGTATTCAACCAGATTCAGAAGATTTCTCTCAAATAGAATTATCAAATATAGGTGAAGATGGTTCAGTATTAACTTATGAAATAACTAAATCGTATCCTGATTTAGAGTCTCCTTTTTCCTCAACGGGAGATGGTCCGGATTCTTATGGTTATTTTTGGAGTGACTCTGATATAGATGATATTATAAATTACGAATGGGAAGATATATCTTCTAACAGTACTCAAGTTAATTTTTCAACCAATGATGCAAGTACAGATTTGATTAATATAGAATTTGATTTTCCTTTTTATGGA